>CAZVAY010000006.1:0-24423 GCA_964625265.1 uncultured Sphingobacteriales bacterium
TAAATCCGTAAGTTGAAAATTTTGTTGTTCGAAGATAATTAATTATCGGGTTTTCTATAGTACCCTCAAAAAACTGGACCAAGAGTTTAATTGAATAAATTCGTAAATTAAATTCTTAAAGAAATGAAAAGAACAAGAAGAAAATTCGGAGCAGAATTCAAAACAAAAGTAGCCATAGAGGCATTAAAAGAACGTTCCACTTTAGCCGAACTTGCTGAGAAGTGTCTTAACCCCCTAAATAGCTGGACAAAATTTGCAATAACATATGATATTGTTTTACACCATATTTACACAAAACACAAAAGACTTTCAGGAAACACCTTAAAAGCCCTCATTTATTTAGTGGAACATACTGGATTAACTCCCTACAGTTGTTGATCCTTGAGGGGGGGCTGGTAAGCAAAACCTTCGCTTCGCTCAGTTTGTTTTATTCCTCCATCCGTCCTAAAACAAGTTTTACCCCGCTGCCGAAATAAAAAAACCATCCCGATATATCGGAATGGTTTTGCTTGTGGGACATACTGGATTCGAACCGGTGACCTCTTGCCTGTCAAGCAAGCGCTCTAAACCAACTGAGCTAATGCCCCAAATAAATGAAAGAACTAATCCTTTGAAGGAACAACAAAATTAAACTTTTCCAGTATTTCTTTTGCAGTATAATTTTCGATTGTTACAGACTTCATGGTTATGTTCATGAGAGGCCTGTCCTTATCTCCTGTTTTTTGTTTTGCGATTTCGTCCACAACATCCATGCCTTTGATTACCTTGCCAAAAACCGTGTATTTGCCATCCAGGTGTTTGGCTCCATATTTATTCTGGACAATATAAAACTGTGAACCGCTTGACCTGCGTTCCGGATTAATGGCATCGCTTTCCCTGGCTGCACCTACAGCACCATAAACATGAAGAAGATCGGGACTAAATTCCGCAGGGATTGTATATCCCGGCCCACCTTCTCCATCATTATTAGGGTCGAGGTCATTTTTTGTGTTTGGATCCCCTCCCTGGATAACGAAATTATTGATAACCCGGTGAAAAGTTGTACCTGTGTAAAAACTTTCCCTGGCCAGTTTGATAAAATTCTTTTTGTGCTCAGGCGTTTCATCAAACAACCAAATAAAAATATCGCCAAAACCGGTTTCAATTTTGACAATATCAAAGGTTTTTACGACCGGAACAACTTTACTTTCTTTAGCTGTGGATTTATTCAAATGACACCCGCCCAAAAGGATGGATGCCATGAATAATATGAGTAGAAATGAGATATTACTCTTCATCCCTTTTTGCTTCTTCCTCTTTCTTTACCAATTCAACAACGATAGGAGTCGAAACAAATATCGAGGAATAGGTTCCGACTATAATACCGACCGTTAAAGCAAAGGCAAACCCACGAATAATCTCACCACCAAAAATAAACAATACCAATACCACCACGAGTGTAGTTAAGGATGTTATAACTGTACGGCTGAGTGTTTCGTTTATTGCGGTGTTTACAGTGCCCATAAAGGGTTTATGCTTAAACATGGTCAGTTTTTCACGAATACGGTCAAATACAACCACCGTGTCATTAATAGAATAACCGATTATGGTCAGGATGGCTGCAATGAACGACTGATCGATTTCCAGTGAGAAAGGCATGATCTTTCGGAAAATGGAAAAGATGGATAGAATGATTAAGGTATCATGGAAGAGTGTTAATACAGCTGATAATCCAAACTGCCAGCGTCTGAACCGGATAAAGATATAAATAAAGATGATCAAAAGTGCAAATATCACAGACCATAAAGCTGAAACTTTGATGTCGTCAGCAATAGTAGGCCCGATAACCTGGGTACTCATGATCTCGAAAGTATACTGGTCTCCAAGCTTTGGCAGATTTTGGTTCAGAATATAAATAATTGAATCGGTGGCATTTTCATTTTGCTGGTCAATCATGTATGAGGTGGTAATTTTAACCTGGTTTTTGGGGCCAAAAGTTTTAACCTCAGGTTGACCATGAAGTGGTTCCGTTAAAAGGTTGGTAATTGCGGTTGTATTGACATCTTCGTTGAACCTGACCTGCATGGAATATCCTCCCTTAAAGTCAACGCCCATTTCAAGGCCCTGTGTAAACAAGGATGCAATACCAAGGATAATAACAGTACCTGAAATCAGGTATGCTTTTCTTCTCCAGCCCAGAAAATCAAGATTGACATTTCTGAATACATTATTTGTGAAAGATGATGAGAAAGAAATGTTTTTCTCTTTTGTTAATTGGGTGTCAAAAATTATCCTGGTAATCAGAATAGCTGAAAACAGGGATGTGAGGATACCGATAATAAGTATGGTGGCGAAACCATGAATGGGGCCGGTACCGAAAGTATAAAGTACAATGGCTACTAATAAGGTCGTTACGTTGGCATCAATGATTGAAGAATATGCCTTAAGATAACCTTCTTTAATGGCCAGTCTTAACCCTTTACCCGCTGCAAGTTCTTCCCTGATCCGTTCAAATATCAGCACGTTGGCATCTACAGACATACCGATTGTAAGCACAATACCGGCAATACCAGGCAGGGTTAAAGCTGCCTGCAAGGAGGAAAGTACACCAATAATGAAAAACAGGTTTGCCATAAGGGCCAGGTCTGCAACATAACCACTCCTGTTATAATAGATTATCATGAATATAATTACGAGGAGAAATCCTGCAAGTAACGAAATAAGTCCGCTGTTGATTGATTCCCGGCCAAGACTGGGGCCAACCACTGCTTCTTCAATAATATTTACCCTGACATCCAACTTACCTGAGTTTAGGATATTGGAGAGGTCCTGAGCTTCTGCGTTTGTAAAACCACCTGTAATCTGGGAGCTACCTCCGGCAATTTCTGATTGAACGGTTGGAAATGAATAAATGAGGCCGTCAAGCATAATAGCAATGCTTTTACCAATGTTATCACCTGTGAGTCGTTTCCAGATTTTTGCCCCTTCTGAATTCATCCTTAATCCTACTTCACGTTCACCCAAGGGTGAAATATCGACCCGGGCATTGGTAACAACTTTACCATCGAGTGGGGCAGTTCTATCGAGAGTTGTGATTTTTAGTGCAATCAGTTGGTAGAGTGTATTTTCCTCGTCAATGGGTTTGGCTCCCCATGCAAATTTAACATCCGGAGGGAATAGTGCCTTAACTTCCGGTAATGCAAGGTATCTGTTAACTGTGGCAGTATCATGATATAGTGAAACTCCTACAACCGGGCCGGATGCGTTGGTATAATAAGTTTTACCTTCATTAACACGGATATTTGGTTGTAAAACACCGTAAAAAGGATATTCTTCATTCCATTGTTCAGCTGTTAGTTGTTGATTTGCTGCTGAATCCATTGCCAGCGAGGTGTCTTCTATCTGGTCCAGCAATGATGACCCTGAAGTGTCAGTTTCAGTATTGTCACTAAGTAAGGGTAAATCACCATCAACGTTATCGTTTGAACCCCCTTCAGAGAAAAACTCATCCGTTCCGGTTTCATCCGTATCAGTAACAATGCCTTTTTGTAAATCAAGGTAATTTTTAACTTCCTTGTTAACTTCCTCAAACATTGGAATAATGTCTTTGCTGGCATATGTTTCCCAGAATTCAAGTTTTGCTGCACCCTGGAGCAGTTTTCTCACCCTTTCAGGATCATCAACACCGGGTAATTCAATCAAAATCCTACCGGTTCCTTCAAGAAGCTGGATGTTGGGCTGGGTAACACCAAATTTGTCAATACGTTTACGTATAACTTCAAAAGTACTTTCGAGTGCACTTTTTGACTGTTTTTGTAAAAAATTAACTACATCTGCACGGGAAGAGTTGATAGTTATACCTTCATCCTTATTCTCAAGGGTTGCAAATGGGATTGCTATATTTCCACCCGGGTCAATTTCATAAAAAGCTTCTACAAAATAGGTAATAAAGTCTTGTTGGCCATTTCGTTGTTTTTCCTTGGCCAGTTTTATAGCCTGATTGAAGTTTTTATCAGTATTATTACCTGAAAGCTCCTTAACAAGGTCTTCAACAGCTACCTCAAGGGTAACATGCATTCCACCCTGTAAGTCAAGGCCGAGATTGATCTCTCTTTCTTTACACTCAGCATACGTATATTTCCGTACCAAGACATTGTAAACAGGTTTAAATGCGAGGGAATCAAGGTAATTTTTTTCTATTGCCACATTACCATTGGCTATTTGCGCGGCCTTTTTTTCAATCAGGTAAGTTTTCAGTGTAAATGACAAATGAAACAGTGAAACTACCGCTAAGGCAATCGCAAAAAACTTAATTGTCCCTTTATTCTTCATTCTGAAAGTTTAGTTTGTTCCTAAAAAAGTTGATAATTAATCAAATAAGTTTAAAAAATTGAGACGCAAATTTAATGGAAGCTTAATGAATTAACAACCTATGAAAAAAAATACTGGTCATTAATCATAAAATCAGCTGGCTGCATGCTAATTGGTTGGGAATGTTTTTTGCGTAAAACAGACTTACCCACAAATCTACGGCTATAACAATAATGATGTTTGAAGCTATATTAATTAGATTTGCAAATAGTTTTGGTACAGTTAAATTGAGCAAACCAGATGGTTGATGTTGACCAGGAAACCCGGAATCTGAAGAATACCTACAGGACCCTGCTAAGGTCTTGTGGGCCGGGAGTGGGGCCTGAAGGGAAAAAGGAAATCCGAAAAGCCTTTAATTTTGCTCTTGAGGCACATAAAGGTATCCGGAGGAAATCAGGGGAGTTATATATTTTTCATCCGCTGGAAGTAGCCATTATTGTAACAAAAGAAGTCGGGTTAAATACAAAATCGATTGTTAGCAGCCTGTTACATGATGTTGTTGAAGATACCAATGTAACGTTAGAAGAAATTGAAGGCCTGTTTGGCAAAAAAGTAGCCCAGATCATTGACGGTCTGACAAAAATAAGTGGATTTATTGGTTCCCCCAGGTCTATCCAGGCAGAAAATTTCAGAAAGATTATTTTAACACTCTCAGATGATGTCAGGGTAATACTCATAAAAATTGCCGATCGGCTCCACAATATGCGAACCCTGGATGCATTATCTAAAAAAAAGCAACTTAAGATCAGTTCAGAAACACTGGAACTGTTCGCACCGCTGGCACACAGGCTGGGTCTATTCAGTATCAAAAGCGAACTGGAAGACCTGAGCCTGAAATACACTGAACCCGTTATTTATCATGAATTACAATCAAAGATTAAAAGCAACTTTGAACAGATTCAACGGCTTACCAGAACTTTTATGCGGCCAATTACTGAGTCCCTGAAAAAAATGGAAATTGAGGTCGAGGTTAAAGCCAGGTTTAAATCCATCTTTTCTATTTATAAAAAGATGAATTACCAGGGTATTCCATTTGAAAAGATTTACGATTTATTTGCTATTCGGATCATTATTGACGATTCAAATGATGAAAAAGCTGATTGTTGGCGGGTCTACTCAACGGTGACAGATTTTTACAAACCAAACCCGGAAAGATTACGCGATTGGTTATCAACACCCAAGGTAAACGGGTATGAATCGCTTCATACAACTGTCATGGGGCCGAAAGGCAAGTGGGTTGAAGTGCAGATTCGAACAAGAAGAATGGATGAAATAGCTGAAAAAGGCTATGCAGCCCACTGGAAGTATAAGTCTGGTTCAAAAACGGATTCGTCTTTGGATGAATGGATAAAAAAAGTGGGTGAATTACTGAGAGGCAGTGATACCAATGCAGTGGAATTTTTTGATGAATTCAAAATGAACCTGTTCAGCCATGAAAAATACATATTTACACCCAAAGGCGACCTGAGAATATTACCTGCCAATGCAACTGCCCTTGATTTTGCATTCGATATACATACTGATGTAGGCTTGCAATGCTTAGGTGCAAAAGTTAATAACAAGCTGGTCCCGCTGAACTATAAACTTAAAAATGGAGACCAGGTTGAAATTATAACAAGCAAAAAACAACTTCCTTCACAGGAATGGCTTGAATATGTTATCACTGCAAAAGCCCGGTCAAAAATTAAACAATCAATCAAGGAACAGAGTAGAAATGATGCGCAAAAGGGTAGGGAGATTTTGTTGAAAAAGCTTAAAATAAATAAGATATCCGAAAACAGTTCGGTCATACACAGGTTACTGGATTACTTTCAATATCAATCTGAATTTAATTTGTATTATAATATCGGAATTTCAACAATCAATGTTACAGACCTGAATAATGCATTTAAAATCCTGAATATTAATAAATCAGCTACACCTCGCAGGTCAGAAAAAGCAAGGAGTAAGAAAAATGCAAATAGTTCTGAAAATAAACCGGATCAAATTATTGTTGGTGAATATTCATCTATTCCTTATAAAATGGGCAAATGTTGCGAGCCGATTCCCGGGGATGAGATATTTGGCTATTTGACTATTGATGAAGGCATTATTATTCACAGAACCAATTGTCCGAAAGGAATAGAGCTAATGGCAAGCTATGGTTACCGTATTGTGAGTGCCAGTTGGGGTGAGGTACAAAATCAGGAAGTTGATTTCTTTTCGGTTGGTATCAGGTTCAGGGGATTTGACAACAAAGGTTTGGTCGCACAGATCATGGATGTAATTTCCAAAGAAATGCAAATTAACATGAAATCCATTAATGTTGAAGCACAGAAGGGGACATTTACCGGCACCATGATCGTGGAGGTTTATGATACTTTACACCTGGAGAACCTCATTAACAGGATTAAGGAAATTGAGGGTATTGAAAGTGTGAAAAGATTCCATGTTTAAATGAGATAATTTATTTAATTATAATATCATACATTATATGTAAGTTTTTTTTATAACTTTGTAGGAATTCTAAATTGCATCCTACAAATGAAACGAGCAAGAAACGAAATCTTCAATGAAGTCAAAGATATCTTTACCAATTTCTTAAAGCAACAGGAATATCGTAAGACACAGGGAAGGTATGATATTTTATTCGAGATTTACAGCATCAAAGGCCATTTTGAAGTCGAGACCTTGTATCTTACCCTGAAGAACAAGAACTATCATATCAGCAGGGCGACCATTTACAATACAATTGATCTGCTGTTAGAATGTGGTTTAATTGTTAAGCATAGTTTTGGACATAAAGCAGGCTCATATGAGAAGGCCTATGGGAATAAAAGACACGACCATATTATTAACCTCGATAACCAGGATGTCGTTGAGTTCACTGATGAGCGGGTTGAAGTAATTGCTAAAGAAATAGCAAAAGCTCACAGTTATAACATGACACATTATTCTTTTACCATTTACGGTACATCTGAAAAAAAGTAACAGCCACCTATTAATTTTAGGTTATTTTTGATTCGTATATTTTTGTTTTAAAATACAAAATCCAGAAATAATATGCCTGTAGATATTTTGGTAGGGCTGCAATGGGGTGATGAAGGAAAAGGGAAAATAGTAGATATACTTAGCCCGGAGTATGATATTGTGGCCAGGTTCCAGGGAGGGCCAAATGCCGGACATACCCTGGTTATTGGTGATAATAAATTTATTTTTCATACCATGCCTTCCGGTGTGATCCATGAAAAAACATACAATGTTTTAGGCCCGGGAATGGTTATCAACCCGGTCACTTTCAAGGAAGAGGCACAGGTGCTGGAAAATCACCAGATAGATTTTAAAGACCGTATATTAATATCAAGAAATGCCCACCTAATCCTGCCCTCACAGATACATCTTGACAAGTATTATGAGTGGAAGAAAGATGAAAATAAAGTGGGTTCAACACTCCGGGGAATAGGACCGGCTTACCAGGATAAGTATGGCAGGACAGGACTCAGGATGGTTGATCTCCTAAAACCTGGATTTAAGGAAAAGTATGATTTATTAAAATCGTGGCATTTTGAAATAACCAGGAATTTTGACTTTGACAGGGGTGCATTTGACCAGGCAGAAAAAGAATGGTTTGAAGCTTTAAACTTTATCAGGCAATTTTCTATTGTTGATACGGAAGTGTATCTGAATGACGAACTTAATGCTGACAAAAACATACTCGCAGAAGGCGCACAAGGAACATTATTAGATATTAATTTCGGTACTTACCCATACGTTACTTCTTCCAATACTATTTCCTCTGGTTGTTGTGTTGGTTTAGGCATAGCACCACAGCAAATCCGTAAGGTATTTGGCGTATTTAAAGCTTACACAACACGTGTGGGCGAAGGGCCGTTTTTTACAGAATTACATGATGAGACTGGCAAATTATTAAGAGATAATGGATGTGAATACGGAGCAACAACAGGGCGGCCAAGAAGGTGTGGATGGCTTGATCTTGTCGGATTAAAGCAATCAATAATGCTTAATGGGGTTACCGACCTGGTCATTACAAAAGCAGATGTGCTTTCAGGAATGCCGGTTATTAAAGCCTGTACCGAATACCTGGATGAGAAGGGAACAAAAGTAAATTACTCCGACCATGAATTAACGAAAATCTCACCGCATTATGAAAGTCTGGATTCGTGGGAGGAAGACATTTCGGAAGTAAAGGAATATTCCGGCCTTCCGGTTAAATTCAAAGATTACTTGTCATATATTGAACAATATACGGGAGTAAGAATATCTGTCATATCATTAGGCCCGAAACGCAGACAGACCATCAGGCTCAGCTAATTAAGAAATTTTTCATACTGATGTAATTGGGCGTGTTCGCGCATGATGCTTTTTATTAATAGCTGATACCGGCATTTTCCAAGTGATCCTTTCAAATCATCTGTTTTAACCCAAAATAAGGTTTGTTCGCCAAGATCCTGATCGGCTGCATGAAGGTTATAGGTAATACCCAATGCGTGGATTTTTAATGAATAACTATGAGATGATTTATTAAACCCCCATTTATATGAAATACTGTTTCCCAGGATATCTTCCGGGCGGAATTCATTGACTACCACTGAATCAAAAGTGAACTCCGGGTTATCCATGTCAGGGACAATTTCAATAATTTCTTCACTTCTTCCCAGTTGGCGAAATGATTCTGTGTTAAAGGCTTGATTAAGACTGTCATTAGGATAAGACGGCAGTTTGCCGGTAAGAGCCTGCTGATAGATATATTCATTAAACTCTTTCACTGTAAATTTGCCCATAAAATCATCCAGTTTGACAATCCGTTCATTAATACTTCTGTCAATAGGATTTGTATTCAGGTCTTCAGTATTAAAAAGATTTACAAAAATTGCGTTAATTATCGATTCGTAAGTGGTTTCGGAAACAGCCTGGCTGAATTCTTTAATTTTAATCCAGAACAATGGATGCCGGATATACTTTCCTTCGGCAAACTCAATATAGACAACAGGTGAAATAGCTACAATCTTATGATCAATTTTGTTTTTGGATAAATCAAAGGTGATTTTCTCAGCAAGGTTAAAAGTTCGGATATTGGCTAAAGTAGTGGACAATTGTTCTTCCGGACTTAATAAACTATCCGGCATAGCCAGTTCAAAGTAGTTTCTCATAATTTCATCAAAAGAAATCAGTTCATCAGTGCTGGCAGCAGAGTATAAGTTTAGTTTTCCTTCATTGTTCAATTCAATGATCTCGTCAAGAATGGATTCGAAAGAGGAAGTTGGTAAAGTTTTAAAGAGTTGGATCTCGTGTATAGTCCGGATGGATTTCATTGAACCGGAAGAGGCTTCGTTTTTTCTATCCTGATGGCAGGATAAAGTGACTGTCAACAGTACAGATACAATAAGTAGTTTTTGAATGTTTTTCATCATTTTTAGATTAAATTAATAAAAAAAGGGGCATAAAGCCCCTTGTAAATTTGATATGTTTGAATTAACTACCATTCCCACAAATCGTGCTCCCAATTAAACAATTTGTTTTTAATATTCTCCGATTCAAGCAGGGCTGCAAAGGGGTCTGCCTTAAATTCTTCGAATTCTGATATTTTCATATCGAAGGCATTGCTTTCTTTGGTGATATAACTGGAGAACAATCGAAGTTCAAATAAATCATCATAAGAAATACGCATGGCATCGTTGTGCCTGTTAAAAAGTTCCTGGTTAACAAGAACTTTCTTCAGGTCTTCCCATTTTAGCCAAAATAAAGCCTGTTCGCCCAGGTCAACACCACTTGCTTTAAGCCTGAAAAGCGGGGCAATAGCAATAATACGAGGGAAGAACATAGAGCGTTGTTTGTCGAACACCCATTCTTCCATAATCTCGTACCTGATGATATCACTGGGCCTGAATGGATTTTGGATAATAGAGTCAATAAGGTAATCGGGATAGTCAGGGTCAGGGGCATATTCGATAGTTTCTTCCTCGGCTCCACGCCCAAGAACTTCTTCAGCCGTATAAAATGAAATCAAAGAGTCATTTTTGTAGGCTGTTAATGGAGCGCTACCATAACCCGTTGTGGCTGACTCGTAAATTATCCTGAACAAAGGGTTACGGGGCCACTTCATGATAACATTTTGTTTTTCGCGGGTATCAATCACACGGTGGATCCTCCGTAAATACATGACATCAGCTTCGCGAAGCGGAGGATAAGGGACTACTTTCCGTTCTTTGATAGCCATTTTGTCAAATGTGAAGTCACCGTACTCAGTTTGTGCTGAGGCAATGTCTGAGGCAAGAGTAATGATTACCCCTGTTAAAAACAAAGTCAGCAGATGCGAAAAATACTTCTTCATGATCATTCTTTTTATCTATTTCACTGTAAGCACAATACTGGAGCCCAAACGTTTTTGACCTACTTTTGGTGCAGAAGCGTATATGTTGTCAATAAGGATCCTGTCACCCTTTTGGGGATTGGAAAGGTATGATTTCATTTGACGTGATAACCTGGCTCCATTTCCTTTAACCATTTTTGCTTCTCCTCGTTTTGGCTGATAAATAAACCTGAATTTATCTACCTTATATCTTAAGCCTTCGAACGCAAAATCTTCCAGGACAACAGCAATAAAATTGACAAGCCTGATCTCACCTGCACTGATTTCACCAGATTCTTTCGATCCGAATTTCGGAGTAGGCTTAGGAACGTTTTTTATCCTGAAATTCATTTTACCCATTTGCTTGGTGCCACCGTCTGGTAACTTTACAGATGCAGTAATATTGATCTCACGGATTCTCCCCCTGGTATCAGGTATATTAAGAATATAATCACCAGGTTTTCCAGCACTTTTAAGTGACCCTGAAGATGTGGATGCAAAAATGTCTTTAGGCTGGAACCCGGGAACAGAAACTGAAATCGGGTTATCCAGGCCAATATAGACAACATTCATTTTTGTTGCGGAAATAATAGCCGGGGCATTAAATACATCGTAGGCAAGCTTGCCAATATATTCTTTGGCTTCACCGGTTTTCTTATTCTTTACAACAATTTTCACCTCTTTTTCGACCTGGCCCTGTGAGGTTGGAGTAACTTCGTAAATCGCTTTTCCTGCCTCAACATCATACTTCTCATCACCAATATAGATATCTGGCTGCTGCTTGGAATCATAAGCGGCAAGCAATACTTCAGCCCGGAATTTTTCACCAACGGCTACAGAACTTTTTTCTACACTAACTACCGGTATCAATTCATCAAATGTCAGGTCTTCAGCTCCGATACTGTTAAGTAAAGCGTCAATTATGTTGGCTTGGGTTGTTCTGATATCCTGCTGTATTTTAGTAAGCAGGGTTACACCTGCAATAGCTGGGACCATGTGGAAACTTTCTACTGCCCAGGACTCGGATTTTTCAGATTTCTTTTTACATTCCAGAGTTATATTGGGCTCAAATGCTTTCACATCTATCGTGGGTACCTTTGCTATAATATCCAGGAATTCCTGACGGGCATCATTGACTTTTTTCTGAATCTCATCACCGTATTTATCTTCAATAAATAATCGGGGACAGATTTCAAGGTTTTTCATTCCGGCCATAACTTCATGGGCTTCTTCACCTTTACCTTCAATCATATAACCGCCACTTTCAGCAACCACTCTGTCAATCCATCTCTGCATGTAATTATAAAGCGTATCGGCAGTAGTGTTGGTTTGCGTGGCAAGGGAATAAAAATCCTTTGTTGTAACTGCACTGGTTTTCATCAGCTTATCAAAGGCTTTCATTGTTACAGTATTCTTGCCTTCCATCAAACCTATTGATGCTCTCATACCTTCATTGACGGTCTCGAAAGCTTTCAGGATTTCAGCGGAAACGTTAAGAGCCAATAATGCCGTCAACACCAAGTACATCATGTTGATCATCTGCTGTCGTAACGGATTGGTTTTACCAACTGACATAATTTATTCATTTATTAGTTTACAAAATAGGGACATTAATTAACCTCTTGCAGGGTTCATGGCATTAAGCATATTGCCATAGATGTTGTTCAATGAGTCAAGGTTTTCGTTAAGTTTGGAAAATCCTTCTTTTAATTGAACCGACATTGAACCTGCTTCCGAAAGATTGGTTAACATATCAGACAGTGTCTGGCTGTACTGATTTAAAGCATCCCTGTGTTTTGTAGATTCCTGCTGCTCAACTTCATATATCGAATTCAGTTTAGACAGGTTGTCAGCAGCATTTTTCATTTGATCAATATATCCTTTTGAGCTTAACGAAGCATCAGTCATTCCACCCATGGCATCGTTAAAACTTTCCTGGAATTTATTCAATACATCAAGATGCTTATTGGTTTCAATAAGCTCTTGTTCATAGGCTGAATTAAGTGAAGAAAGATTACCTGAAGCCGACTTGACCTGCTCAAAATACTCTTTTGACGAGGAGGAAGCTTCGCTCAGATGCGACATGGCAGTTGCCGTATTGTCACACGCTTCACTCACTTTCTCCACATTAGAAGAAGCAACTTTTACTTTACCGGTATATTCATTGGTGGCAAAGGCAGCATCACTGATATCAGACAATCCGGTAACTGTATCGGCCAGTTTGTTCATGCCATCGCCAAGTTTGTTAACCATACTGGCTTCAATTTTAGCATCCTCAAGCATTTTTTCAATTTCTGCAGACACACTTTTTGCTTCATGTTTCTCTTCCCCTTCCCCTTCCTCATCAGTTTCTATTAATTCGGGATAAACTTTTGTCCAATTAATTTCGTGTTGGACGTCAAATGCGGAAATAAAGAAAATCATTGCTTCGGTGGTAAGTCCCACAGTAAGCATCATACCTGCACCAGCCCAGTGCTGAATTTTAAACAGTGCACCAACAATTACAACAGATGCGCCCCAACCGTATAATTTTGCCATAAAGGCTTTAAAGGCTTTACTTTTCAGGAAACTTCCTTTTTCTTTTTTTTCTTTTTTCGCTTTTTTCACCTTTTTTTCTTTTGCCATTTTATTCAACTTTTGGTTTGTTTAACAAGATTAATGTAACAGTATATAAGTTTCTGCAATAATATGCGAGTGATTATTATTAGTAGCCGGATTTTTTGTCCCTGATAGAACGTCCCATGAAGGTCATCACACATCTGAATCCGATATAGCTCTTGGCTGTATCCTGGTATTCATAAGCCTGGACACCGTTTTCCAAATAATATCCGACATCTTTAAATGACCCACCTAAAACAATTTTTCGTTTTAGTGAAGCCGGTTCTTCTTCTTTTGCATCGTAAGTATAGAATGGGTTCATGTCATCGATCACACTTGTGATTCCTTCGGAAAATGCATTTTCGGTCCATTCGGCAACATTGCCGGACATACAGTACAATCCGTAATCATTAGGGAAGTAAGAGGTTACCTTAACCGGATAATAACCGCCATCTTGTACATAATTACCGCGCAATGGTTTGAAGTTAGCCAGGAAACAACCTTTGCTGTTTCGAAGGTAAGGTCCTCCCCAGGGGAATTTGCTGAAATCGCGGCCGCCCCTTGCAGCATATTCCCATTCGGCTGCAGTTGGCAGACGGAAGGGGTTTACTTTAGGCATTCCGATAGTCTTATAGTAATCATTCAAATATTTGGTCCTCCAGTGGGCAAATGCTTTTGCCTGGACCCAGCTTACACCAACTACAGGATAATCATCATATCCGGGATGATAAAAATAAAGCTGTGTCAATGGTTCGTTGAATGAATAGGTGAAATCACGGATCCAGCAGAGTGTATCAGGATAGATAGCTGCTTTTTCATCGCGTCTGAATTTACCTCTGGAAGGTGGATTGCCTTTTCTGGTGTTTTCGTAGTATTTTCTCTTTGATGCTTCCTGAAGGTCGAACCAATGATAATCGTAAATGTATTTCCTTACATCAAATTCATGGATATCGCCTTCATAAATATCATCACCTGAATAATACATATCTGAAATAGCCTCTTTTATCTCCGGGTCGCTATATCTGAGCTTGGGCCTCCAGTTAATGTATTCATCGCCATTAGCATTTTCAAGGATATAGTCTTCCCCAATCATTTTTCGTGCGATAGAATCCCTGACCCAGTGTACAAACTGACGGTATTCATTGTTGGTGATCTCGGTATCATCCATAAAAAAAGACTGGATTGAAACCTGCATGGGTCGGTTGGTGAGGTGGTAGATAACATCCTGGTCTGATTGCCCCATATGAAATGTACCTGTAGGTATATTTACTGTTCCAAATGGTTGGGGATGGTACCAAACCATCCGGCCTTTCACGCCAACGACCTGGCCCTTATCGTTGTTTAATCCACAACTGCTTAATAGCATTCCCGAAACTGCAAGACCCAATACGAATATTGTGAAGCTTTTACTAACTCTCATAATGTTGACAATTATTCAATAGAGCAAAATTAAAATTTTTGACAATTTGAGCAAAATATAAACGACATTAATTGCAGCTTATTATTTTGATTTCTATTTATTTTAATTTTTATTGACATTATTAACGAATTTTCCACAGGTTAAGGTTTAAGGTAACGGGGTGTCCAGATAATATTCGGGATAACCACCTTTGTTTTGGTAACAATCTTAAAATCATAGCTTATCATGACTTCGTGGGTTCCTGTATTGTAGGACCTGAGTTGGTTGGTAGTGAAGTCGTAGGAATAACCGAATTTAAGCTGAGGTGTCAGGTACATGCCTAAAAGGCCTGTAATCATTACGCCATTTCGATAAAGTAATCCACCCCAGAAACGCTCTTTGTACATAACGTTACAATTAATATCGTACTGTATTTTCGCCTGGTCAAATTTTATCAGGGTGGAAGGCATTAATTTCAAATCCATATTTGTGGGAAAAGGAATACTTAACCCGGCAGTCAGGTAGGATTGCCGGACAAGAGTATTACCGCTATAGCCTGCCCATTTAAATTCACCTCCAATGATATGCTGACTCGAAAAACCGATATAATACCAGGGGGTATATAAATAAACACCAAGGCCTACATCAGGCGTCATGGCTGTTTGCGATCCATTTGGAAGTATCGGGTCATTTTTACCGGGTTCAGGTGGAATCCAGTCTCCATTAATAGTTCTTTGGATGATTCCGCCATTCAGCCCATAATGCAGTGAGCCAAAGGAAAGATTGTATCTGCCGGAAAAGGACAAATTAGCACTAATGGTTTGCTCCCACCCCTGGGCATCATTGATAATTCCCAGTCCGACTCCACCGAGATATTCACTTTTTAAAGGAGCATGGATCGTGAATGTTTGGGTTGTCGGGCCTTTTTCCTTTTTGGGCCCTTCAAAACCAAGCCATTGGTTGTGTAATAGAAAAGTGGCATTAATATACTCCCTGTTTGTTCCTGCATAGGCCGGATTGTATATCATTGTGTTAAACATATAATGTGAATACAATGGATCCTGCTGGGCATAGGTTTTAACAGAAGGCACAGTATTAATTAAAACGATAATAACTACTGTTGATATTAAATTTAATAAACTTCTTCTCATCACTACTTCACTTTAGAGCAATAACTACAACGATTCCCATTCTTAAAATCGTACGCAATATAGGAAAAAATAAACTTACGTAAATAAATGTAAGATATTAATTTTCCTCTATTTGTTGATACTTCTGATGTATTGGTCAAGTGCCATCTTCATGGATGGAGCCTGGGGAGTAGGGGCGAAAATATCAATATTATAACCGGCTTTTTCAGCAGTCTTCATCGTGTTTTGGCCAAAAACAGCTATTTTTATGTGGTTCTGCTGAAAATCTTTGAAATTATCCTTCAAAGATGTGATGCCAGCAGGGCTGAAAAAAGCAATGACATCAAAATCGTGAATATTCAGTTGTGATAAATCACTGGAAACAGTTTTATATAAAATGGCTGTTGAATATGAAATCTTGTTTTTTTTCAGTAAATCAGGTAAATCACTTTTGCTGATGTTGGAGCACGGTAAAAAGTACTTATCATTGGAATGTTTAAGGATCAGGTCTTTGATCGTTTTATCCCTTGTCTTGGGGAAAAATATTTTTCTCTTTCTGTAGGTCGTGAATTTTTGCAGGTAAAGTGCATAAGATTCACTCACACAAAAGAACTTCATTTCTGCAGGTACATCTACCCTTGTTTCTTTACAGATCCTGAAAAAATTTTCAATGGATGTCCTGCTGGTAAATACAATGGCGGTATGATCCAGAATTCTGATTCTCTCCTTTAAGAACTCAATTGCCGGGACTTGTTCTACCTGGATGAATTGCTTAAAGGTTATGCTGATGTTATACTTCTCTTCAAGATCAAAAAATGGTGACTTGTTATCAGCAGGTTCAGGTTGAGATATGAGTATGTTCTTGATTTTCAACTTTACTATATTTTAAAATAACCAGTAAAATTCCTTAATAAATATAAAATAGAGCGATAATTCAAAGACGCAAAGATATAACAATATGTATAAAGCATTAAAAGAATATTGTTTTTTTATCTGAATATAGGTTCTCCCCATTCTGTAAACAACTAATCCAAGGGTGAAGTATATTAGAACGGTAAACAAAGTATCTTTTAAATTTCCAAAGCCGTAAATGATTAAAAAAGATACCGGAACAAGAATCCAGGAAAATGCCCGGTTGAAATTTACTATGTTGGCAACATGTAAATTTTTGTATTTAGAGCCAAAAAACACATAATATGCTATATAGGACAATATTACCTGGATTGTATACAACCCCCCAATAGTCAACAGTATCTCTGCATACAGAAAATGTGCTTTCTCCCATTGATACAGAAAAATAATCAATGAGGTAACAGCAATGAAAACTAAATCAAGAATAACATTGTTCACCAGGAAAGGCATTTTTCGTGTGGTGCTGCCTTCAATAAGATATCTTTGTTTTGTAATAATGAATATAAGGTTCCTGAAATAATCCGGTGTTATGAAAATAGTGTACAGAATAATCGAGAATATCAATATGAAACTAAAAAATAAGGTAGGATTGTCTTCCAGCCTGTTTTTTTTAAATTTCAATTCACCATTCCCATGAAAAATCGGTAACGATAAGTATTCTTCAGCCTGTTGGTTATCAATATGGTTAAAATAAGTATGCGGTTTACTCTGATAGAAACTGTCATGGACCAGGGGCTGTCCCTGACCAATGGAAATATTTAATACCATCCATGATATCGTACTTAAAATAACTATTTTTCTCATGCCAGTTTGGTTATGAGTTTCTGCACGCTGTCAAAAGTCTGAACACGGATTTTTTTCCCAGCGGAAGCAATGTTTTTGTTGTACGAGGACACAATGATATTTTCAAATCCAAGTTTTGCAGCTTCAGAAATACGTTTTTCCAGTTGTTTGACCGGACGTATCTCTCCGGACAAGCCTACTTCCCCGGCAAAACAGGTCAGGCCTGTGTTTGGAATGTCGAGGAAAGATGAAATAATGGCAGAAATAGCAGCCAGGTCAATCGATGGGTCTGCCGGTTTTAAACCTCCGGCAATGTTTAGGAAAACATCCTGTGTACTTAATTTCAACCCACATCTTTTTTCAAGGACGGCTAAAAGCATGGAGAGCCTCCTGTTATCAAAACCTGTTGTGTTTCTTTGGGGCATTCCATAGAAAGTAGGTGTAACCAGTGCCTGGATTTCAATCAACAGGGGCCGGATGCCCTCCAGTGTTGAAGCGATGGAAATGCCGGAAATATTTTCATCCCTGTGAGAGATGAGGATGTCGGAAGGGTTGTCTATTTCCCTGAGCCCTTTTCCGAACATCTCGTATATCCCAATATCGGAAACTGCGCCAAACCTGTTCTTGATTGTGCGTAGGATTCGGTAATCGTAGTTTCTGTCGCCTTCAAAATAAAGTACTGTATCCACCATATGTTCCAGCACTTTCGGGCCTGCAATATTGCCTTCCTTGTTGATATGCCCGACCAAAATAACTGGGATATTTCGCGTTTTTGCAATGGTCGTCAATCCGGAAGTACATTCCCTGATTTGTGAAATGCTGCCGGGGGTACTTTCCAGTACGTGCGTATCAATCGTCTGAATGGAGTCGACAATGAGCATTTGCGGGTTTATCAGGTCAATTGCCTGAGCAATGCTTTCCAGGTTCGTTTCCGTAAACAAGTGGCAATTGGGATTTTTCAGGCCTATTCGTTGCGCCCTGAGTTTTATTTGTGACGGGCTTTCCTCACCACTGACATAAAGAGAGGAAATTTTGTCGAGTTTTAATAATAGTTGCAGAAGCAGTGTTGATTTTCCAATACCGGGTTCCCCGCTGAGTAAAATTACACTGCCGGGAACAATACCACCGCCCACCACACGGTTGAATTCATTTTCAGGCAGGGGGATACGGGTCATTTTTTCCGAATCATAGTTTGCCAGTGTTTCTGTTTTAATAACGGTACTTCCTTTTTTAATGCTTTTGTTTTTTTGCTCTACGACAATTTCTTCCACCAGGGTGTTCCATTCCTGGCATGACGGGCATTTGCCCTGCCACTTCACGGAAGTATATCCACAACTCTGACAAACATATTGGGTTTTGCTTTTAGCCAAAGTACCTATTAATTATTGGTGAATAAATTTGTTTTCCCCGACAATTCTTCCTCTTCAAAAACCTGATCAATGCTGGTTGGGTTTTCGGCTGCCCTTTTGGCTAGCCAGTCGCACTTTTCATTTTCCGGAATACCGATATGTGCTTTCACCCATTTAAATTCAACATCAAAATCCTGATAAAGCTCAAGGAATTTTTTCCAAAGATCAACATTCTTCTTTTTCTTAAACCCCTTTTTCTGCCAGTTAAATACCCAGCCTTTTTCAATGGCGGAAACAACATAGGAAGAATCGGAATGGATTATTATCTTGTATTTATTGCTTTTCAGGTTTTTGAGGGCAATAATAACCGCCAAAAGTTCCATTCTGTTGTTGGTGGTTTTCCTGAATCCTTCTGAAAATTCTTTCCTGTGCCCGTTAAACATCATCACAACACCATAGCCACCCGGCCCTGGATTTCCCAGTGCACTGCCATCCGTGTAAATAATGATATTATTTTGCATGTCAAACCTTGTAATTGTATTGATCCATGAGCGCACCAATACTTTTGTGTCTGGCTTTGTAACGGTGAATATGTTTGTTGATCAGTTCGATAGCTTCGTTTTCATTGCTCACTTTAAAAACCCGGTCTTCCTCCCAGCCAATCCTGTCCCTGTCGTCAATTCGCTTTCCGGCAAGTTGACCGCTCCAACCCGGCACATCATATGCCAGCAACAGGCGTTTGAATGTCCATGCAAATGCCATTTCGGACAAGGTTCCGGCCCTGCCGCCAATGGCAATAACAGCATCCGAATTTGCTACGATACCATTCCGGTAGGTGTCAAGCCCTGTGGCAATGACTACGTCAGCATATTTATTGGAAAAGTCAGGATCAAAGCCGGGTAAAATTCCAACAACAAGCCCGTCATGATAGTTTTCTGACTCTTTGGCCCCCATGCAGGCTGCCTCCATAATGCCCGACATGCCTCCATTGAACATCCTGAATCCGTTATCGATCAGTGCTTTGCCCAGCCTTCGTGCTTTGTTATAAACCTCTGAATTTTCCTCAATTCCGGCATCGCCAATGATGCCCACACATAATTTTCTCATGGATTGAACTTCAATTTTTTCTGCTTCAAAGTTACTAAGATGATTTGAAACCTACGCAGATATGGATGTCAAATCGAAAATCCTTCTGCCAGGCTGCTGAATGTTTTCTTCCCTTTTAGGAAATATTGCAGGGCGGCACTTTTGGGGTACATGAGCTTGAATATCTCGAGATCCGAAACCTGGCGCATGGCTTTTACTTCTTTCCTTTTTCTGAGTATCATTCCTGGATGGAACAACAACCAGAAGTAAGCATGCCATAAGGCAAAAAACCTTTTAAAATCAAATTTCAGCAATGCCCAACCGGCCGTCATCAGGTCAAGCATCTCCCGTTTAATCAGGATAGGTAGCAGGTTCTTTCCTTCCAGGTTTTTGAGCATCATAAAAACACTGTTCCTGTGGTTCCAGTATATCTTTTTATAGCTGTCGTATGCAATGATTCCACCTCCATAATGGTAAACCAATGAAGCAGGAACAGCTTTCAGGATAAAGCCGGCCAGGTTGATTCGGTAGCAGAGGTCGATTTCTTCCATGTGGTGGACAAAATCAACGTCAAGGTTTCCGCTTTTTTCAAGTACGCTGGCCCGCACAAACATGGCTGCACCGGTAGTCCAGAACACGCGTGCCGTGTCATCATATTGGTGCTGATCTTCTTCAATGGTGTCGAATATCCTCCCCCGCGTGAAAGGATAGCCGTATTTGTCGAGGTAACCACCGGATGCACCGGCATATTCGAATTTGCCGGGTTCCAGCATGGAAACCAGTTTAGGCTGCAGAGCCCCAATTTTTTCATCGCTTTCGGCTTCGTCTACAAGCGGTTCCAGCCAGCCGGGGTCAACTTTAACGTCATTGTTCAGGATGACAAAATAATTGCCTCTGGCTATTTTAAACCCGTTGTTGTAAGCCAGGCTGAAGCCCCCATTGACACCATTTTGATATACCTGTACTGCAGGGAATTTTTCTTTGGTGTATGAAACACTCTCGTCAGTGCTCAGGTTGTCAATCATGATAATCTCAGCGTTGGGATAAGTAGCGGCCAACAAGGAGTTGAAACAATCATCAAGGAATTTCAACCCGTTGTAATTTAACACCAGGACACTTACCAACGGGAATTCTTTTTCTGCCATTTTAATTCGTTAGGGAGGGCAAAATTATATTAAATGATTTGAACGGACGTCATGCACTACCGGGCTTTATTGTCAGCGTAGGGTCATTTTCTTTGGAGCGTTTCCAACGTTTATGCGACCAGAGCCAGGCATAGGGGCGCTGCCTGATGGCTTCCTCCAGTTTTTCCACATATAATCGAATTATTTTTTCCGGAGTGAGGGAGGCCGGATCGTCAACGATTTTCTGAAAATGGAGTTTATAATAACCCTTTTTTATCCTCCACATATCGATAAAATAAACCGGTAATTTGTATTTCACGGCAATTTTTGCCGGTGCAACAAAAAACATAGTGTCGGTATTGAATAGGGAAACCCAGCAATGATCGTTGCTGTAGGCCGGTAACTGGTCGTTGAGAAAAACCATGTACAGCCCTGTCCCGGATTTGTCGTAGGTAGCTCTGATAAATTGTTTGTTGGGGATAAACTTTGTACCATGTTTCGACCTTAGTTTTTGCATAACATATTCCCATGAGGGGGATGTAAAAGGCCTGTAAGCCCCAAAAATAGGATGAGGTACCTGACGGGGCATCCATTGGCCTGCCCATTCAAAGTTACCCAGGTGGCCGGTAAGAATAACGGCTCCACGTGGTTCATCCCGGAATATTTTATAAACCTCAGGGTTGGCGATGGAAATCCTTTTTTCGAATTGCCGGTAATTCATTCCAACAATCTTTAATGTTTCGAGAAACACCATTGAGTAATGCATGTAAAACTTTTGGGCAATTTCTTTAAGTTCCTTTTCATCTTTTGCAGGAAATGCCCTCCTGAGATTTTGAAACACAGTTTGCCTCCTGTACCTGAGCAGGTCAGCCAGGATAAATTTAAACACATATGAAAACAGATACACCTGGCCGAATGGCATGAAAGAAAAAATCCTAATGATATACCAGGTGAAGTTTTTCAAATGATTATTTTGAGGCAAAGAAAGCAATTATTGATCAAAATCCTTGTCAAGATAATCACCAAACAACCCTTTTTGGAAATTGTTATTTCGATTGAATTTGTTAATGACGTTCTTCCAGTTTGGGTTTTTTGGTTCTCCTCGGGCAGTAGAATGAAGGAGTTCATATTCATCCAGTGCCCCGGTTTTATTGAAAAACACGAATTTCTGATTGCTTTGGTTATCGTTCAGTTTATAATATTGCCAGATTTGATAAGGATAGGCAATACTGGGGTCGCTGGCATCGACCACCTGGTTGGGAGGGCCGTATTGTACATAGACCCGCCCCCTGTCGGTCAGGTAGCCTTCACGCATTTGTGTGGAAAAAAGCCTGTTGCTTTCTTCAACAAGGGATAAATATTTATTCCAGGCTTTCAAAGGGTTTGCAGGATATCTGTTGTTCCAGAAATCGTTTATAAAGTCTGCCATCAAAACACTATCCTGTGATTTTTTTAGTAGTTGATACTTGTAAAGTTCTTTTTCAAAAAAAAGGTTTTCCATGTATTCCAGGGACTTTAACAGTTGTGAAGTAGAATACCTTTGAAGTAAAACCAATAATTCATTTTGCCCGGCCATCAACGTAGGATAAAGCGGGGATAGCATAGTAAAATCGATTTTTTGAGAGGCAAGCGTCTTGTTTTTTAAACTAATTAATGAAATATGCAAAGTGTATTTTCCGGGCAACAGGCCGGCAACAGGCAAGGCACCAACAATGAAATTTTTATCGCTTACTTTTGTTTTGATCAACTCCTCAGGACCGCTTTTCCGCCCTTCTGTTGAAATGAAATACCGGATGTAGGCTTGCGAATCGGGTAAAAAACGGATGGCATTGTAGTATTCGGTATAGAAAAATAAAGATGAATTGCTGACGGTAAAAGCATTAAGGACATTAGGAACAACCTGGTAATTATTTTTACCAAAGATGCTTTCATTCCCTCCGGGGAAGATAGTGTCTGCCAATTCAATATCTGAGAAGGAGATCAGTTGCCCGGGAAATCCTGCATCCAGGGTGGTATAAATAGCAGAGGTATTTCCTGTATCAAATTCGTCCGTTATCTTGAGGTAAAAATAATACTTGCCATCAGGAATAACTACCCGGTGAATACCGGTAAGTGCCTGCTCCAGGTGGGTCGTATCTGTCAGGGGTGGGCTCATCAGGAAAAACTCCTCGAATGCAACAGTGTCTGAGTTGGTGAAGTAGGAATAGCTAATTTTCACGGAAGCAACAAAGCCATTTTCTAACTGCTTGAAATGAAGTGAATACAAGGGAACTTTTATATTTAATTCGCAAGTAACTTGTTTTTCACCTGCCTTGTATAAATTTTGGTTAAGAAAAACCACGACAGCTCCGGCCCGGTTAAATGATAACAGTACGAATAGCAGGAACAACAGATGCGGAATTTTATGTTTAAGCCGGATTGACGACCTTTGCCTGAGAGTTTTCACGTATGAAAGGTATTTTAATAGAACCACATTACTTCCCGAATATACAATATTTTTCGTTTCTGGCTTCCGCCCAACAGCTGGTCATTGACGATGTATCAGTTTTTATCAAGCAAAGTTACCGCAACAGGACACGAATCCTGACAACCAACAAGCCTATGGATTTGATTGTCCCGGTAAAAAAGGGGAAAACCCGGTTACCTATGAAAGAGGTAAAAATTGATTACTCCACAAAATGGCAGAGGGAACAACTTCACGCCATACAGTCTGCATACGGGAAGTCACCTTTCTACGAATTTTATTTCGATTATTTCTCCCATGTATTTACTAAAACACCTGTGTACCTTCTTGACCTCAACCTGGAGATCATTGAAATTCTGATACCATTAATTAATATGGGAATAGACATCAGGCTATTATCCGGGGAAAATTATCAGACGGAACCTGAAGACCTGAGAAATCTGATCCATCCTAAAACAGGAAATACTGCTATTGCCGGAAGGCAAAAAGAATATCACCAGGTATTTCAGGAAAAGTTCGGTTTTGTTCCGGGATTATCGGTCATTGACCTTTTGTTTAACCAGGGTAATGAATCCGAAATTTATCTTACAGGTTGAAGAAACTTTCGTTTTAATGGAGTTTTTACCTAAAATCAATTCCAGGTGTTTATCCGGGGAATTTACACTCGCGAGATCAGGCGTTTGTTAGCTCAACTTCACGGTATTGGCCAATTTTCAGGTATTTTTCCGTTCGCTGTTCGAGTAATTGATCAACTTTAAGCTTAGCCAGTTCATTAAGTTGGCCGATAACAGTTTTTTTTACGCCTTTGAAGATATGTTCCGGGTTTCGTTGAGCGCCTCTTCTTGCGTCCGATGCATCAAGGGGACATTGAGCGTCCCG
>CAZVAY010000007.1:0-24389 GCA_964625265.1 uncultured Sphingobacteriales bacterium
AAAATGTTTAAAGATCTCAGGGTGTTTAGCCAGAAAAGATCAGAATTTTTCTATTAAAATTAACGACTGAAAATCAGGTTTTTATTAGGATGTTTATAAATTAGTTGATTTGATTTTCGATGTCAGGGGCAAAACAGAAACCTTTGTAATATGAATTTCTAAGAGAATGCTTTTCCAAGTATATTTGCGATGAATAAAAATTTAATGATGTAACAATGACTCAACATTTTAGGAGAAACCTGACCTTAATAATAACCCTGGCCGTTACCCTTTTTAATTCCCAGGCACAACTTATTACAACAGTACCGGCATTCCCGGAACACAACAAACCATTGACTGTATATTTTGATGCAAGTGAGGGTAGTGCGGGACTTGCCGGTTATACCGGGGATGTATATGCCCATACCGGTGTTATTACTGATAAAAGTACTTCCGGATCAGACTGGAAATATGTCAAAACCAATTGGGGGCAGAATACTTCGGAAACAAAATTGACCCGTATTAGCACCGATTATTATAAACTTGTGATCACCCCGGATATCAGGACTTATTACGGAGTACCAACGACAGATACCATTTTAAAAATGGCTTTTGTGTTTCGCAGTGCAAATAAAGTCAACGGAAGTTGGTTGGAAGGAAAGACAAAAGATTTTAGTGATATTTACATAACAGTTTTCAAACCGGGGCTGAACGTTTATTTTGAACGGCCGGTTGACAATTCCATTTTAGTTGAACAAAATGATACAATCTTTGTCAAGGCTGTTGCTTCGGGTGCTGATACACTCAAATTGTTTATCAATGGCAACCTGAACAAAACCGTTATAGGCGGGGGGCCTATGGAAGATACCTTAATTGCCACTTCTTCCGGCAAATATTTCGTCAGTGTGGAAGCAAAAAACAGCACAGCTTCAGTTTACGATACATTTAGTTACCTGGTGAGGACAACACCTACTGTGGCCGCTTTACCTGCAGGCACTCACAACGGGATTAACGTCATCAATGATTCAACCGTTACACTTGTCCTTTATGCTCCGGGTAAAAATTATGTATTTGCCATAGGGGATTTCAGCAACTGGGAATTGGATCTTGCTTATTACATGAACAAAACCCCGGACAACACTTATTTTTGGCTAACTATAAACGGTCTAAGGCCAGGCAGGGAATACGGCTATCAATATTTTATCGATAATTCTATTAAAACGGCAGATCCTTATTGTGAATTGGTGCTGGATCCCTGGAATGATGGCTTTATTGACACTTTGACCTATCCAAACCTGAAACCTTATCCGTTAGGAAAAACCACCAGCATCGTGTCTGTGTTTAATACAAATCCTTCTACTTACACTTGGGCTACAACTTCATTTACGCTACCGAAAAAAACCGACCTTATCCTTTACGAATTACTTGTCAGGGATTTTACCGATGCTCATAATTATCAGGCCGTCATTGATACACTTGGCTATCTGAAAAGGCTTGGTATCAATGCCATTGAACTGATGCCTGTCAATGAATTTGATGGCAACCTGAGCTGGGGGTACAACCCATCTTTTTATTTTGCACCGGACAAATATTATGGTACTAAGAACAAACTGAAAGAACTGATAGATTCCTGCCATGCTAATGGGATTGCGGTTGTTCTTGACATGGTATTGAACCATTCATTTGGTCAGTCGCCCATGGTTAAAATGTATTGGGATGCTGCCAATAATCGTCCGGCTGCAAACAGCCCTTTTTATAACCAGGTGGCTAAACATGACTTTAATGTGGGTTATGATTTTAACCATGAAAGCAGTGCTACAAAAATGTTTGTTGATAGTGTGGTTAAATTCTGGCTTGATGAATACAAAGTGGATGGTTACCGTTTTGACCTCTCCAAAGGATTTACGCAGAATAACACGCTGGGCAATACCGCTGCCTGGGGACAGTATGATGCAAGCCGGATTAAAATATTAAAAAGAATTGCAGATGCTATGTGGTCGGTAAATCCTAATGCCTATGTTATACTCGAACATTTTGCTGAAAACAGTGAAGAAAAAGAACTCAGTAACTATGGTATGATGCCCTGGGGCAACCTGAACCATGCCTATGGTGAGGCTTCCATGGGATGGGTTACGGGTACCAACTCGGATATATCGTGGGCCTATTATAAAAACAGGGGTTGGAACAATCCTAACCTCGTTACCTACATGGAAAGCCACGATGAAGAAAGGATGATGTACCGGAATATTAATTATGGAAACTCGTCAAACAGTAGCCATAATGTTAAAGATACTGCTGTTGCCCTGAAACGGGCAGAATTGGCTGCCGCTTTCTTCTTTACCATACCCGGCCCAAAAATGATATACCAGTTTGAAGAATTGGGTTACGATTACTCCATTGATGTTAATGGCCGGACAGGCAATAAGCCCATTAGATGGGACTATGCTTCTGAACCCAGGCGCACCAATTTGTATAAAATTTATGCTGCATTGGCCAAACTGAAAACAGAACAGGATGCTTTGGAAACTACCAACACAAATATGGATTTAAGCGGTGCTCAAAAAAGGATCAACCTGATACACGGCTCCATGTCGGTTACCGTCATTGGCAATTTTGATGTCAACAGTGCCAATGTCTATCCCAATTTCCCCTTTCCCGGCAGGTGGTACGATTATATCAACGATGACTCCATTTCAGTAGCAAACCTGAATGACCCGGTTTTCCTGGGGCCCGGAGAGTACAGGATCTATACCAGCAAAAGACTTAATCAGAAATTATCTATTTTGAATGTTTCATCCCAGTTTGTTCAACTTGGATACCAGTCTGGAAGCTCAGACACACTCAGTATAAGTTCAAACTTAAGCTGGGCCATAAACTCTGACCAGACGTGGTGCAATATCAGCCCTTCATCGGGCAGTAAAAACAAAAAAGTTGCTGTATCGGCCAACAGTGAAAACACAACAGGAAGTACACGAAAAGCAACACTTACCCTGGCTGCAACTGGTGTCAGCCCCATTCAAATAACAGTTAACCAATTGCCAAAACCTTATTTTAATTTGTCTGTTGATACCCTATACCTGGATTCTGTTGCTACCAGCAGCGCCAATGTGGGTTTCACCACCAACCAACCCTGGACAGCTACTTCTGATCAGTCATGGTGCCTGCTTACTCCCAAGTCAGGGACAGGTGACAACACGGTCAAGGTGGTAGCAGGCTCCCATAATAAGACAGGTATGGAAAGGGAAGCCAAAATCACATTTACGATTGATAACTTAGACGATGTGGTCCTCATCGTCAGGCAGAGCTCATTTACCGTTGGGATCAGGGAATTTCAAAATGCAAAAGTAAAGTTGTATCCCGTACCTGTTAACAATGAGTTGATTGTTGAAAATAATAACATGAAACCCTGGTCATTGGTCCTCTACGATAGCAAGGGGAGTTTATTGTTAGAGAAGCCTGGCATTCAGACGAAAAGCTTTAATATCAATACCGAAAATCTGCAAAAGGGTATTTATCTGTTAAAAATTACATCTGGAAAAGATATTATATTTACGAGGTTCATGAAATGATGCGTTCACTGAAACGGTTTTTTATTGTATTTACCATATCGGTATGGACATTAGTTTTATGTGCACAGTCCAATCATAGTATAACAATCGGTGATGCGACCAATGATTTTACTGCTTCAACGGAAGAATTGGGTACTGAAAGCAGCCGCACCTGTTATCTGACATGGGATGCAACAAATCTTTATATCGGTATTACAGGGAACCCTATCATGAATACCTCAAGTTCCCTCTACGTGGTATTTGACAATGATCCTGTTTGGGATAATGATCCGCGGACCGGCAACGGCAGGTCGGATCAGCCAACTTCGGACGGAGGTGGCGCTACCTATCCCTTTAATGCAGATGCGGTTTATCTTTTTTATCAGACTACAACTAATGACGCTTCTATTCAAAACCCTGCACCCGGAGATAAATATACAGTATCTTCAGGAAGCTGGACAAGCAGTTCAATTTCATCGGGAGTCAGGATAAGAAGGCACGACACATACATCACCGATCTGGAAATCCCCTGGTCGGATGTTGGCATCACATCAGGTAACGAATTCAACATAATCGTTTATGTGTGCAATTATTTCACAGGTACTCATTTCGCCCAGTGGCCGACCGGTAATAGCAACGGCAATGCAGTTACGTTCAAGGATTTTTACAGCTACAAAAGAGAAACGGGTATTAACCCCAAAGACGGTATCTATTATTCGTTTCGCGAAACCATTGCAGGCTATTCGATTGGTAGTAACTATTTTGGTAGTATCTTCTTTGTCCCTTCTTCATCCCAAACTTATAATTGCAATTCCCTGATTCAAATGGGACGGCATCTTTATATCGGGCCCAATGCTACATTCAGCATGGGAACCAATACTGCTGACCTGCAGGTGGACGGAAATCTCTGCAACAAAGGCACTCTCGTTTTTTCCACTAATGTTTCACCGGGGATTATCAAGGTTAAAGGCAATTTTAAAAATTCAGGGACCATTACCCACCACCATGTAAATATGAGTTTTAATGGCACAGGTGAGCAAATATTGTATGATACCGCTACCTTTTACAACATCACACTTAATAATACCGGTGCATCAGGAGGGCTTACCATAAGCGGAGACCTGACGGTTTTGAACAACCTAACCCTGACAGATGGTGAGTTAAAAATAAAACCCGGGGCAGGGGTGATTGTCAATG
This sequence comes from uncultured Sphingobacteriales bacterium, assembly GCA_964625265.1. Lineage (GTDB taxonomy): Bacteria > Bacteroidota > Bacteroidia > CAILMK01 > JAAYUY01 > CAYNBC01. The sequence continues at coordinate 4,725 of CAZVAY010000007.1, forward strand.
GAACACTGTCAGTAACATCAGGAAATATTGTCATTAAGTCGGATGCTACCGGGACAGGTTCGTTGGTTCACAATACGAATAGTATTTCTGCAACGGTTGAACGATATGTGAGTGGAGGGGGAAGATATCATTTTATTTCAGCGCCCATATCAAATGCAACCATAGCCGATATGAAAGAGAGTTGGAACGTGTACGAGTATGACGAAACCAACACCGATGCAGATATTGATGTGGGCTGGTCCAGGGTGTTTTCTGCCAATTCAATGACAGTGGGCAAGGGGTACGCCACAGGCTACACTTCCAATACAACCAACAGTTTTTCAGGGACATTAAACAACGGCAACCTGACCCTGACAGGGGTAACCTACACATCCAGCGTAGGAACAAAGCCTCCCGGTTATCCGGATGCCGAAGGGTGGAACCTTGTCGGAAATCCTTATCCATCAGCCATGCTGAGGTCTTCTTTTGTTTCAACAAACACCAATATTGATGGGACATTGTACTTTTGGGATGATCCCGGTACAGGATCCTCCAATTACAACAGAAGTTCCGATTATGCCAGTATCAACAACACCGGGGGGACTGCTGCTTCGTCCGGGACGGTAAATACAGCGCCCAACGATACCATTGCTGTTGGACAGGGCTTTTTTGTTACACGGCTATCTTCCGGAGCAACAACCCTCAGTTTTACCAACAGTATGCGTACAACCAAATACAGCAACCCACAGTTTTTTGTTCCACCGGTAGGTGAGGTTCAGCGAATCTACCTGGCCTGTACTACCGATTCGGGGGATTACAACGAATTGCTGATCGGGTTTACCGGTGAAGCCACTGCCAGTCACGACCGTTTGTATGATGGGATCAAGCTGAAAGGCAATCCCAACCTGGCATTCTACAGCGAAATAGGTGAAAAGGATTATTCTATTCAGGGATTACCGCTGCTCACATCAGAACAATCCATCCCCCTTGGATTTGATGTCATGGATAGGGGGACAATGCAGATTTCTATAAAAAAAATCGAGAATTTCAGTCCTTCACCCATTGTGATTCTGGAGGATAAACTGAAGGATGAAGTTATAGATTTAAGTAGTGTCGAAAAATATACTTTTAAATCCTCTCCCGGCATTTGGAGAGACAGGTTTATACTGCATATTTTGCCACAACAACCGTTGGAAGTAATAAATGAGGAGGTAACCGTCCCTATGAATATTTTTTCCTCCGGTAACAACCTTTTTATATACGCTGACGGAGAGAAAATGTTCGATAAAAAATTTACTTTGGACCTTTTTAGCCTGGAAGGGAAAGTACTGCTGAGTAAATCTTTTGTTTTCAATGGTCTGATACAGATTTCAACTACCTTGCCTGCGGGAGTGTATATAGTTAAGCTTGCATCGAAATCAAAAATTTTTACTGTTCGAAAATTAGTACTTACAAATTTTTAATATATTTGAAACTGCTATAATGCGTGTTTTGAAAATGGTTAAAAAAATAAAAGATTATGAAAAATTTAATTTCGTTAATATTCGTTGGATTTGCCTTAACCGGTTTTTCGACTTCATACCATACAATTTCCATTGAAGGAACAAATTCTGGCTGGAGTTCTGACGAGACTTTTACGGATGTATCATCTGCTGATAATTATTATATAACCTGGGATGCCGATTACATTTATATTGGGATTAGTGATGCTGAAGCCGATTACGGGAACTTAGCAACATTTGTATATTTTGATACGGATCCTACAGGATCAAATGGTACGACCAATGCTTATGCCTGGTCAAATAATATTACTACACCTTTTAATGCAGATTATGTTGTAGTTTGGAAGAACCAGAGCAGTAGTGATTATATTGAGGTTAGGAATTATTCAGGTGCTTCATGGAACCAGGTGGCTTCAGCTAATTCAACATCTTTAAATTCCGGTAATTATGTAATGGATTTTGCTATTGGTACTGACTACCGTGAATGCAGGATAAAGCTGACCACTATTGGATCTCCTTCTATGATCAAGGTTTGTACTTTTACTGAACAGCAATACGGGTCATATTGGCGATATTTCGGCTGGCCTTCTTCAGGCTGGACTGACGGGAACAGAGGGTCTCAGTCCTTTTCAAAGCATTATGCCTATGTATTGGAAGAAGATATTGATCCCAATGATGCAAATTATTTAAATGCCGGAATTCGTTCATGGGATGATGGTGCTGGTGACGGATTATGGGCTTCAGCAACAAACTGGACTGGCAATACTGCACCAACATCTACAGATATTGCTGTAATTGATGGTTCGTACAATGTTACGATTGGTGCAAATGCTAATTGTGTGGATTTATTCATTGGTTCATCAGCAACTCTAACCTTGAACAATTCTTATTCTTTAAGTGTTGGAAATAATTTCAGAATATCTTCGGATGCATCTAATACAGGTGCTTTTGTGGATGCCAATGCAGCAGGTAACCTCACCGTTACAGGCACCGCTACCGTTGAAAGATATGCCACTGGCGGTACTCTTGGCTCGGCAAACGGCCTCACCCATTTTGTTTCCTCCCCGGTGAGTGACGCTACCGGGGCTACCCTTTTTGATGCTTCCAAAGGAAGTTTTAATATGTATACCTATGGCCCGACACAAAGCTGGAGCCGGGTTTTCAGTGGAACATCCCTTTCTGTGGGCAAAGGCTATATGTGTTCCTATAATGCCAACAAAACCATCACCTTTTCCACCATTTCGGGAAGCCTGAATACGGGAAATAAAACGGTGACCATTTCAGGTACCAATGGGGACTATACACTTATTGGTAACCCATATCCTTCCCCTGTGAATTCGAGTTCATTTATCAACGGGGCCAACAACCCTAATTTCAATGGGACTATTTATTTCTTTGACCAGTCGACTGCATACGATGCCAATGATTACGCTTCCTACAACGGGACAGGTACCGCGAGGTCTAATGGCGGTGGAACAACGCCAGGTGATTACCTGGCTGTAGGACAGGGATTCTTTGTTGAAAGCAACGCCAGTGGTACAACGGTTAGCTTCAATCAATCCTGGCGTACAGCTCAGAACCCACACTTTTTTGTTCCTGACCCGGTACCTGTACAACGGTTCCGTTTTAGTGTAACCAACCCTGATAATCAATACAATGAAATTCTCATTGGCTTTCTCGGGCCGGCCACTGCAGGAAAAGACCATATGTATGACGGACATAAATTGCAGGGCAACCCCAATCTTTCTTTCTACTCAAAACTGGTGGAAGATGATGGAACCAACGAAAACTATGTCATACAGGGACTTCCCCCCCTGACCGGGCCGGTGGTAGTACCATTAGGTCTCTATACAGCACTTAGCGGTGAAATGACTTTTAAAGTTGAGGAACTTGAAAATTTTGATGCCGACATCCAGGTAATCCTGGTAGATGAAGTTATGCAACAAATGATTGACTTGAGGAAAACACCAGGTTACGTGTTTACTGCTGAGGCAGGTGACATTGATAACAGGTTCGCAGTCCATTTCTACAGAGCAGCTAATACCGGGTTGGAAACAGAATCGAATGAGAATTTTAATGTTTACTCCTACAGCAGGGATATTTTTGTAAATGTTAAATCAATGGGCAATACCAGGATCAGGATACTGGGAGTTAACGGTCAATGCATGATAGACAAAACAATAGGTTCGCCCGGGCTTTACCGTTTTGGCAGCAATTTGCCAACAGGAATCTATTTTGTTATGGCTGTTAATGACAGCGAAACAATCATCCGCAAAGTAGTCAAAAAGTAATCCGGATCTATAGCCTGATAAACCTGGAATAGCTGAGGTTATTCCCATCCTCAATCCTGACAAAATAAATACCGCGGTTTAATTCAGAGGTGTTGATGAGAAATTCAGAGCCCTTTAGGATTGGTTTGATCATGATCTCTTTTCCCGTCAGGTCAAACAAGCTGATTTTTGTTTCGGAATTAAAAACGTTAATACCCGAAATAGTCAATTCATCCTGTACAGGATTGGGATAAACCAACCAGTTATTTACAGTTTGATCTTCAATGGAACTGGTGTATTCTACATGTAATTTGTCGGAAATGTTATAACAGCCGTTTGCCAGGGTTACTTCGACAGAATAATCGGCTGTTTTAGTTACCGTATAGCTTTGGCTTGTGGCGCCATTAATAGCCGTTTCATAGATATACCATTGGTAGGTTGTTCCGGCAGTTGCCGTAAGGACATAGCCATTTTTAGTAATGGTTGGTTTGAACCCGTTACAGTTCATGATCTTGCGGAGAACATGGTTGTCCTGGTCGGAAATAAGAAGTTGGTCCGTGTTAACAACCAGCAGGCATTTTGGGTTGTAAAACCTGGCTTCCGTTCCTGTTCCGTCTTTAAAACCAAAAATATTCAATTGGTCCGGACCGGCATAGGTGGTCAGGGTGCTACCGTCATATTTTTTGATCCTGTGCTGGTCAATCACATAATAGGAGCCACCGATTATCACTACATCATCTGGCGTCCAGAGGCCATCGACAACCGTGGTTACCTGGCCGTTGGATATTTTCCTGATCCGAGAGTTGAGCCTGTCTGCCACATATACATCACTGCCATTTACATAGATACCTGTTGGTGTGTTGAATTTGGCCTGTGCTGCCGGGCCATCAGCAAAACCCGGGGTTTCGGGTGTCCCTGCAAAAGTTGTTACATTGCCTTGAGGGTCAATTTTTCGGATACAATGATTTTCTTTATCGGTCACGTACATGTTGCCTGAAGCATCCATGTCAATATCGGTGGGAGACCTGAATTGTGCCACATTGGGGCCACCATCTGCATAGCCGGGCTTTTTGGTGTAGTAATCACCTGAAGTTCCATGTTTGCCACAAAAAACAGTCACAGTTTGTGCATTTCCTGCAGATTCAAAAGCACTGATCTTCCTGATAACATGGTTATCGCAATCAGCCACATAAACTTCATCATTGAGCCCTACCACAAGGCCTTTTGGAGCATTGAACCTTGATGTTGTACTCAGTGCATCTTTAAAACTTGCCTGTCCAACGGCTCCAACACGAACCTGAACATTATCGTTAGAGGCATAGATGAGGGATATGACATGATTGCCGGTTTCGGCTATATAAACATTGCCTTTGCTGTCAATATCAATCCCATAAGGTTGGGCGATTTTTGCGGATAACCTTGGCGTTGCTGTTTTTGAATTTCCACTTTTTAGCGGTGTGCCGGCATAGGTCGTTACCGTTTGGGCATTTGCTGTAAAAATGCCTATTAATAAAGTAATAAAAAGGGTGAAAAATTTCATCTCGAATAGGTTTAGTTATATAAAATGAGGCAGAATGGTGATTCAAAAATCTGCAAAAAACCGCTTTTTATGAAAAAAAAGTTTCAACAGTATAAAAATGTGCTTTGTAAAGTAGTAAAATAATCTGACATATAGGTTGTACTTCTAATTAATGGATTACAAGTGTCAAATTTGGAATAGTAGGGTATAAAATATTACCTTTGTGTACGTAATATGCTCCAATTGAGTATAATTTGAACATTATTTTCAATGGCATTGTATTCGTAAAATAAAATTGCCTTAAAAAAGAATTGACTTGAAACCACTCCATAATAAGCCAGATATGAAGAACCTGAAGAAAACAAAAAAGATTGTATCGTACATCATTTTAAATACACTTCTTTTGCTTATCATTTCGGTCAGCGCAAAAGCTTTGAATGAAATTGTTGTAAACACAAATAATTCAGGTAGTGGATCGCTTCGCCAGGCAATTATCAATGCCAACGGTAATTCTTCTGTCGACTCGATTATTTTCAAAATCCCCACAACTGATGCCAACTACAACTCATCATCAGGTGTATTCAGGATTTTGGTGACGGGTTCTTCCCTGCCAATGATCACCAACGATTACCTGGTGGTTGACGGTACCACACAGACTACTTATATTGGCAATACAAATACAGCTGTTTTAGGTCCCGGAAGCACTGTAGGTGTCGAAAAATGGACACTTCCCAAAGTGCAGGGGCCGGAAATAGAAATTGTGGATGGTGGTTCGTTTAACACAGGTTTGGTGGTAAGTGCAGAGGGTGTAACCATTAAAGGATTATGTATCTATGGGTTTGGAAACGGTTTTAGTTATAATGCGGATGCTAATATTTTGGTCAGGCGCGATTATCGTTATTTTCATATTGAAGATAATGTTGTTGGGTCACCGGCACACCAACTGGCTGTTCCTGCAACATCGTACATGACAGGTGGCAATAATATTTCAATCAGTTATGAAGCCAATCAGGGGGTCATTAAAAACAACCTGGTGGCTTATGCAAAAATGGCTGATATCCTGTTATACAATCCTGATTCTACCTACGTAACCGGCAACACCATTATTAATAACTATTCGGCTAATTATACATGGGGTAAAGGAATATTGATTACCTGCGGTGAGTACCAGTTTATTACCGGCAACCTGATTGACGGATTTCCTGCTGAAGGTATTGATATGTGGTATCAGACTAAAAACGACTCCATCTCAAATAATACCATTACCAACTGTGGAATGAGGAAGATTTACACCAGTGCAGTGAGATTTTTTGATGCTGATTATTCAAAAGTTCATAAAAACATTATTCACGGAAATTATGGCGCAGGAGTTTTGGTTACTTCAAACGGATATCATATAACCATTACAGAAAATTCTATTTATGAAAACGGTTGTGTAATGGCTGCCGACAGCAGTTCAAAATCCAAACAGCTAGGGATTGATCTCCTGTCATCATCAAATTTGATCAAAACAGGAACCTATCCTTTTTATACCATTAACGACAGCGCTGACTGGGACAATGGAGGGAATACGCTTTTAAACTATCCTGTTTTAGAAATTGCCAAGATTGATACGGCTACCAACAAACTGACTATTGCCGGATTTGCACGTCCCGACTCAAAAATTGAATTTTTTATTGCAGATAAGTGTTCAGGTTCAACATTCCCACAAGGGAAAAAATACCTGGCAACATTTTACGAAGGCTCAACTAATGACCTTGATACTACTATTGATTATTACTGTGATTGTGTTGTCAGTGGCATCAACCAGGGAACCGATAAAACCAACCGTTTTAAATTCACCTTTACCCTTCCCGGTGGTGTAAGTAACGGAACATTACTCACGGCTACAGCAACCTGGAACCGGAATACCTCCGAATTCAGCGGGGCGGTAGAAGTTGGAACAGCCCATGCACCTATTAAACCAATGCTCTATTGTGTCATTGATAATGCCGACAGTACATTGACGGCAGTTTACAGTGATTGTAATCCAAACAATGATACCATAACAGTACCGGTAGGACAGGAAAATACCATGATCAATGCAGCCCAGAACAGTGGACAGCCCACAACATTCTATCCGGGCACATACCATGACGTTTTTAGGGTGACATTCAGCGGATCCAGCATTACCTGGAAATTAACAGGGAATACAATAACTACCTATCAGAATTCTTTCCGTTGCAAGGCTGACATGGAGGTGACCAAGACTGTGGATAGCCCGACTGTGAATGTGGGTGATACCGTACATTTTACAATAAAGGTAAAAAACCTGAGTTCCTGGGTACCGGAGCATAAACTGATAATCCTTGATACATTGGGAGACAGCCTGAGCTATCTGACTTATACGGCTTCTACAGGTATTTATGATCCCAATACAGGATTTTGGAGCATCCCATTCCTCGATCATGGACAAACCGCTACCCTGACTATTACAGCCATTGTACTGGGCAATGCTGATAACTGCGCCTACCTGTATTACAATTCGCAGGTTGATAATGTTCCCAACAACAACAGCGCATGTGTTTCAGTCTGTGCCTGTAAATCTTCTGGGGGTAACAACGGGGGATTGGAATCGAATGGAACCCTTGCCGGCAAACTGGCAAAAAGAAATTATAAGCGCTACCGCGAAAACGTGGCTTTTAACTACGAATCGAAGAAAAACTTGCAGATATTTACAGAAGAAGCTGTAAGGGATGGCCTTATAGCACCGGCAACAACCAAACGTAATAAAACCGACCTGATTGATTTTATCCCATCTTCCGGCCCAGAGGGGACATCAGCTTACGTGACTACCCCGGTTGATTTACTGGGTATCACCAATGCAATAGAGATTTTTTCGGTTGACTACTTTTCAGATCAGGATAAAAGGTTGTCGGCCATTTATGCTGTGGCAACAGAACCACAAACAGTATACGAACACACCAAACTGGTATGTGACAGGGTGAATGCATCCAGCCTCGAAGACATACAGTATATTTATGTTAATGGTATTCCTTTCATTCTTACCAAACTGGTTCATCCTGACGGAGAGCTTGATTATGCAATTAGTTTCATTGCTACCATCGAAGAGGGTAAATTTACCATTGATTCACGATGGTACAATGAGGAATATGATGCTAAAGGGTCTGATAACGTTTACAATTTCCAGGTTTGGTCGGTTTCACCCCAGTATACAAAACAACTGGTTGCCGATATTATTGACCTCATTTCTCAAAAAGCAGATATTTTTTATAAGAATGCTTATCCGTCAACAATACCGAGTGTATATGTAAGGAATGGTTATTATACCAATGGGAAACTTCATCTCAACATTGTTAATAATGCTCACGCTACTAAAGTAGTATTTCACGGCAATTATGCTAAAATTGAAAATGGTGAAAGAACTATTTTTGACACGGAATTATTCATTGATTCCTCTCAGGTGAACCAGATGATTGAAGTACCGGTTGGCCATGTGTTTGATGTTGGATTCTCGGTTCGTAATGATGCTGTTGGCGGAATAGACATTCTTTATTTTGCCGATGGGCCCTGGGGTACAGACCATGAACAGGGAGGCGCCAACATTGCCAGGTTTGAGGTCTTTCCTCAAAAAGAATATGTTGAAGAAACAGGTAAGATGGTATTGGAACGGGATGCCGTTATGGAAGGTACCGTTAAAGATTATGTTTCTTTGTTCAGGGTAATCCGCGTAGGATATGAAGGTATTGACCTGACACGCTTTAACCAGTTGTGGTTTACTGCAGATGGTGAAGGTACGCTTGAAATTGTTGTTGCCAAAAAAGGTATTAAAAATTGGAATGATCAATACCGCAGGCGTTATATACTTAATAGTAATCCCTATACTTATAAAATCAAGTTTACCGACCTTGTGAATAATTCAGGTAAACCAGGATTTACTGCTGAAGATGTGACAACAGTTGTATTTAACCTCATAGGTGACAATACATCATTTACTCCTTTCAGGATAAATGTATCCAATGTTCAATTTAATGATGGAACTACCTTTATTGAACCTGAAAACACCCGGGAAGGACAACCTCTGTTAAAGGTCTATCCCAACCCGTTTAACAATTCAACTAAGGTTAGTTACTATCTCCCTGCCAATGAAAGTGTGGAACTTAGTATTACCGGCATAGATGGTAAAGTTGTTCAGGTGCTGGAGTCGGGATGGAAATCAGAAGGGAAATACGATTATACTTTAAATGCAAACGGTTTAGAAGGGGGTGTTTATTTCTGTGTGCTCAGGTATGCTGACAAAACGCCAGTCATTCAGAAAATAGTGCTTATCAAGTAGTTTATTTTTGGAGAACAAGTATTCAGGGAGCTTTTTCAGGCTCCCTTTTTTATTGATAAATACCTGATATTCAAATAAAATATTGACAAATGAAAATTAGGATTATATAGCGTGGTATGCATGGGCTGTTTTGAATTTTATGTCAAGGTTTACCTCCTATGAGCCTGATAGGACTATTGGAGTCTTGAGACCTGACAAATAATTGCAATTGAATGATTTCGTCAGTTCTTCGCGTGATTATTTTATAAAAATGGATAAATCAGCTTAGTGAATTTGAAAAAAATCCTCCGGGTTTATAGGAAGGTATTATTTTTGCCGGTGCCGGAATCTTTAATTAACTAAAATAAGTCTAAATTTTTTATAATGAAAGTAGAGAAGAACAATGTTATCTCAGTTGCTTACCAGCTTTACAACAAAACTACCAATGAATTGGTTGAAGAAGTCAATGATGAGAATCCCTTGACATTTATTTACGGAGAGGGAAACCTTCTTCCCAAATTCGAAGAAAATTTGCAATCACTTACTTCCGGGGATAAATTCGATTTTATATTGAACCATACCGAAGCTTATGGTGAGATCCATGAAAATGCAATTGTTGAATTGAGTAAAAAACTTTTTGAAGTTGAAGGTGTTGTACGTGACGACCTGCTGAAAATAGGCAACGTAATTCCCATGAGCGACAACCAGGGAAGGCGCATGGACGGCCGTGTTATCGGATTAACCGATGAAGCTGTAAAAATGGATTTTAACCATCCGATGGCCGGTATTGACCTGAATTTCAAGGGTTCAATAGTTTCAGTGCGTACAGCTACCGAAGAGGAGCTTGCTAACGGACTGTATGGCCCATCCTGCGGATGTGGTGAAGGCGGATGTGAGTCCGAAGATTGTGATAGCGATGCTTCCTCCTGTGGTTGCTAAGGCATCATTAGTTGTGTAAATCCTGAATGACAAGATTCTTTCTTGCCGAGTTGGCAGGGAGCCAGGTAGAGAGCAACCCGATTGATACCACAATAATAAAGACAGAGATTATATCCCGCAACTCAAGGGCGACAGGGTAAGCGTCAACAATAAACGTTTCTCCGCTTCCACTTAATTTAACAAGCCCGTATTTCATTTGCAGCCAGGTGATAAAAATCCCAAGGAGCAAACCAATGACAGCACTGCTCAGCGAGAGTAATACTCCCTCAAGCAAAAATATTTTCCTGATTGTCTTTTCTTCTGCTCCGAGACAACTCAGTATCATCATATCTTTTTTCTTCTCAAAAGATAACATAAGCAGTGATCCAACCAGGTTGAAAGCTGCTATCAGGATGATGAATGAAAGGATCAGGAACGTGAATAATTTTTCGATTTTAACGATGCGGTAGAATGAGGCGTGTTGCTCGTTTCGGTCAAGTACCTTATACCCGTTACCGAATATGTTCTGTATGGTTGATTTCGCTTTTTCAAGGTTGGCCTCATTATCAAATTCAAGTTCAAGCGATGTTATCCCTGTGGGTTTTTGAACCAGGTCCCGAATAAATCCTATCGGGAACAATACGTATTGTTTATCATAATCTTCCTGAATGGAAAAGAGGCCAGATACTGATATAACTTTGCCCTGGAAAGCGCGGGTAGGATTGAGAGCCATATTTCTCACCTTTGCATTGGGAAAATATGCTTTCAGAAAATGACTCCTATCGTAGAGGTTCAGGTCTAGTTTTGCTGCTACACCAACCCCGGCAATAGCATAAGGTATGCTATCTTCGAAAAGTACTTTTTCGCCAAGAACTATTTGTGAATCAAGCTCTTTGTATTGTAAATATGTAGGATCAACTGCTTTGGCCGTGGTTATAATCTGGTGTCCATTGTATTCAAGGAGAATCTTTTCTTCTATAACATCGGTAAAGGCAACAAAACCACTGAGGCCTTTGATTGAGTCAATTTGGCCTCTTGAGTATTCAAAATATTTACCTTCAACCGGGATTACTTTAAGGCCTGGATCAAAGGTATTGTACAAATCCGATATTAATCCCTGAAGTCCGTTAAAAACTGACAAAATAATGATCAGTGCAGCAGCACAAATGGTAATTCCTAACTGGGAAATACGGGAGATCCAATGAATGACATTTTTTATTTCTTTCGAAAAGAAGTATCTCCATGCAAACCAGGCTGGAAGATTCATTAGCTATTGTCTTTGGTTTTGCGGGCAACCACTGTCAGCCCTGTTCCGGTTTCATGTTCACGGGTTACATCCATTTGATTCAAAACAAGGCAAACAGGTACTACCACCAACCAGTAAACCGGCAATAAAATGGCAAATAGTTTTGAAGTATTGAGCAGGGTAATCGGATACTTCATAAGCAGCCGCCAGGAGGCCTTTCCAGGTTTCCCATAGGTATAATTTGCTTTTATTTCGGTGAATCCGGCTTTGCGGAGTTTTGTGGTAATATCTTCAATACTGTACCCGTCCCGGACATGCTCGTCAATGAACGATTCGTCTTCATCGTGTTCATGAACATCGGAGCCTCCCTGATCGGAGGGCGTGGACACCAACAGGTAACCGTTTTCCTTGAGCGATTCATAAAAATTCATGAATACCTGTAGGTCATCCTCTATATGCTCCATGACATCAACAGACAAGATAAAATCATAGCTGTCTGGTTTATTATAACTGGTCAGGTCTGAAGTGGTAAATTCCATTTTGGCGTTGGCTGATACTGCCTGAAAAAAGTCGCGTGCTTTATCCATATGGCTTTGGCTGATATCCACACAGGAAACAGAAGGGTTTGAAAATGTTTTTAACATAAACCACGAATACTGGCCGAAACCGGCACCTGCATCCAGAACTGAAGGGTTATCGGGCAGGTTGGGTTTTAATTGCCTGATGTTTTTGTGTACATGCCAGGTGCGAAGCAGGTAAATATCGAGCAGCCTGAAAAACAGCTTCTTTAAGAAAGGGTTCCTGGAGATGACTTTGTCTATGCTGTGTTTAATGGGTTCGTATTTCATTGTTCTGAGTCTTCTGTATTGCTGTTATTTACTTTTGGGTTATCGTTTTCTTTCCTGGATTTGATTTTATCAAACAACTTATCCATTTTTTCAACATAATCCATTGATTCATCATAATAAAAAGCCAATTGAGGGATTTTTCTGACCTCGTTCCTTAGCCTGTTCCCGAAAAGTCTTCGTATTTGCCCTGCGTTTTGATTGACCATTTCCATCATCATGTCTTTATCTCTGTTATTGATAAAACTTAGGTAAACTTTAACATAACCGAGGTCGGGGGACACAATAACACGGGTTACATTGACGATGGTATCCCTGAAAATCTTTTTGCCTTCTAATAAAAAAATATAGGAAAGTTCACGGTGAACCATGTGGGTAAATCTCTCTTGTCGTCTTGAAGCCATCGGAGTGAATTATGGTGAATAATGATCGGCAAATTTCATTAAAATTAACGTTTTACTAAAATAAATTCAGCAAGCATGAGTTTTCAGCTAAATTTGCTATGTGAAAACTTTTCGGAAGATCATATCTTATGTCAGGCCTTATTCCTGGCGAATTGTTTTACATACCCTGTTTATGCTGGCAGCAATCGGGCTTGTAGCCGGCAGTATTGCATTCCTGGATACGGTAGTCAAACTGCTGTTTTCAAGCGAAACATCCCAAATCATTGCCAAAGTACAATCCAGCCCCTTTGGTTTCCTCGGAAGATTTAACAGCCTTATCATTGAGACCATTGAAAAACAGGGAAAAATTGCCGCACTGTCGTACGCGATTTTAATCATTGTTTCCATGAATGTAGCCGGCAATATCCTGAAATACTTAGCACAGTATTTTATGAACTTTATCAGGACCAAAGTCATTGAGGATCTTCGCAGGGAAAGCTTTCAGAAGATCAGCAGGTTGCAACTGGCTTACTTTGATAAAGAAAGGAAGGGTGATATCGTGACACGTCTCACCGGAGACCTGATCAATATTGAAAATTCTGTGGTAGTCACTTTAGAGTCATTAATACGGGATCCGGTCTCTGTCGGTGTTTTTCTGTACCTGATGCTCAAGGCATCCCCGGAATTAACACTGATCATTCTTGTATTACTGCCCTTAATAGCTATTCTGATTACTGTAATCGGGAAATCATTAAGAAAAGATTCTTATAAAACGCAGGAAAAACTTTCCCTGATGACCAGCGTTGTAGAAGAATTTTCGGAAGGCCTCCGGGTAGTTAAAGCTTTCAATGCAGAGGATTATGTAAATCGTATTTTTAGAAAATATAATAGCAGTTACAGCCATTTTTCACGGAAAATTCAAAATAAACAAAGAAGTATTCCTCTTATCAGTGAATCCTTGGGCGTCATTACTATGGGTGTATTTCTATATGTAGGCGGCAGCCTGGTTTTCAATGATAAAATTCAGGAATCGCTGATATTGACATTTGTGTTTTTCTTTCAACAGATCATGCGCCCGGCAAGGAATATTTTTGCTTCCTACGGCAATATCATGAAGGGCATTGCATCGGGTGACCGGCTTTTTAAACTGATTGAATCACCTGTTTTGATCAGTGACAAACCCGGTGCAAAAGAGCTAGTCGGATTTGAAAGGGAAATCAGTTACGAAAACGTTAATTTTGGTTACAACCATGACCTTGTCCTTGAAAATATTGACCTGTCCATTCCAAAAGGGAAAGTGTATGCAGTGGTAGGTAAATCAGGTGGCGGAAAGACAACATTTATCGAATTGCTACTTAGGTTTTATGATGTCTATTCAGGCAGTATCAAAATTGATGGTGTTGACATTCGTGATATTAAATTGCGCAACTTGCGAAACCTGATGGCTGTCGTTACACAGGAGCCGATACTTTTCAATGATACTGTGTTCAACAATATTGCTTTTGGATTGGATGGCATTTCAGAAGAAGCTGTTATTGAAGCTGCAAAAGCTGCCAATGCCCATGAATTTATTATGGAAATGGAAGAAGGTTACCATACCCACATTGGCGACCGGGGAACCCTGCTTTCAGGCGGACAGCGTCAACGGCTGTCAATTGCCAGGGCCATTTTGAAAAACCCGCAAATACTGATTTTGGACGAGGCTACATCAAGCCTGGATACGGCTTCAGAAAAAATGGTGCAGGATGCCCTTGACAAGCTGATGAAAAACAGGACCAGTATTGTCATTGCCCACAGGCTTAGTACCATTCAGAATGCAGATATGATCATTGTGCTGGATAAAGGAAAGCTTGTTGAAAAAGGAACCCATAATGAACTTATTAATGCAGGAGGGACCTATTACCAGCTCTACCGGCTTCAACAACTGGCAGGTTCTACTCTAAAAAGTTAAAATTCCGTTATCGAATTATCAGGTGCTGAATAAAAAATTTTACTTTTGCCCTGCATAAGGATTTAACTAGTTAACCTAAAGAATAAAACATTAGTCATGGAAAGAGACCATAAGGTATTTGAAATTATTAAACAAGAAGTAAAGCGTCAGACTGATGGCATTGAACTTATTGCTTCTGAAAACTTTGTCAGCCAGCAGGTTTTGGAGGCCATGGGATCGGTCATGACAAACAAATATGCTGAAGGCTATCCCGCAAAAAGATATTATGGCGGATGCCAACATGTTGACGAAACCGAGCAACTTGCCATTGACAGGGCCAAAGAGCTTTTCAATGCAGAATGGGTCAATGTACAGCCGCATTCAGGTGCTCAGGCCAATATGGCTGTATTTTTAGCCTGCCTGAATCCGGGCGATACTTTCATGGGGCTCGACCTGGCTCATGGCGGACATCTTTCTCATGGTTCACTTGTGAACTCATCAGGCATATTGTACAACCCTATTGGTTATAAGGTCAGTGAAGAAACCGGTACTGTGGATTATGATGAAATGGAAAAACTGGCTATGGAACATAAGCCCAAACTGTTACTTGCCGGTGCTTCCGCATATTCCCGTGACTGGGATTATGAAAGAATGCGTGAAATTGCCGATAAAACAGGTGCCATACTGATGGCGGATATAGCGCATCCCGCAGGATTAATTGCAAAAGGTATATTGAATGATCCGTTGCCCTATTGCCATATTGTAACCACTACTACGCATAAAACCCTCCGTGGGCCCAGAGGTGGAATGATCATGATTGGAGAAAATTTTGACAATCCCTGGGGAAAGGCTACCAAAAAAGGTGTTATCAGAAAAATGTCCTCGCTACTTGATTCTGCTGTGTTTCCCGGTATTCAGGGCGGTCCGCTTGAGCATGTCATTGCAGCCAAAGCTGTTGCCTTTGGTGAAGCGCTCACTGATGAATACATGCATTATATTTTGCAGGTAAAGAAGAATGCTGCTGTTATGGCCAATGCTTTTCTAGAAAAAGGCTATAAAGTTATTTCTGGCGGTACCGATAACCATCTGTTGTTGATCGACCTGCGGACTAAATTTCCGGATATTACCGGACGGCAGGTAGAGAATGCACTGGTTGAGGCTGACATTACTGTGAATAAAAATATGGTTCCTTTTGATTCAAGATCACCATTTCAGGCCTCCGGGTTACGGGTAGGTACACCTGCCGTTACTACCCGCGGGTTGAAAGAAGGGCACATGGCTCCGATTGTAGATATGATCGATGAGGTTATTAGTGATTTTGAAAATAAAGATTTGATCCTGGATGTCAGGAGCAGGGTCAACAAGATGATGAGGGATTTTCCTCTGTTCGCTGACTGATAGTGCTATTTTTCATGTGTTGGGGTATGATTATGCGGATATGGCAAAACAATCAGACCTCGTCTAACTGATCGAATTCTAATTCAAAATTGGGGGTAAATACACCCTGTCCCAACTTGTTTTGAATCTCACTGAGTTTCCAGAAACGGCCATCGGAAAGTTCACCGGGGTCAATAGTTATTTCCCGGTCATAAATGCATCTGAACATGAAAACCAATTCCGATTCTACAGGGGTTTCCCATTTGTATTTTCTTAACAAAACCGGTTGGAAACCTTCAATCCCCAGTTCTTCCTTTGCTTCACGCATCAGCCCCTCTTCAATGGTATTTCCAAAAGAAATATGGCCACCTACGGCAGTATCCCATTTCCCGGGTTGAACAAGCTTATCTTCCCTTCTTTTTTGCAGATACAATTCTCCCTTTGAATTAAAAACGTGTAAATGTACAACAGGGTGGAGCATGCCGGGCCCTTTGTGACATTCGCTACGGGGTGCTTTTCCAGTTATATGGCCATCTTCGTCAACCAATGGAAGCCATTCATCTTTTGCCAATCTTTTGTTGTTCAAATACTCAAAACCAAAATACAAAGCGAAGATTATATAAAACAACCCTCCGCTGATAAACGCCCAGGCTGCCTTGGAAAACAAAAAAGCCGAAATGACTATTAATACCGTATGCACCGTTACCAGCCAGAAAAGGATCAGTGTACTTCTTTGCATTCGCCTGATGACAAAAGGATTCAGGACCATGTTGTCGAGGTAACGGCCTGTCATTTTCAGCAGTAGATTATTGGGCGTAAAGGCAGAAATGCCCAGGAAAGCGCACAAAATCAGTTCAACAAGGGCCGGTTTGAGTTTGAAGAAAATATCATCATGAAGCAACCATGAAATACCACCCATTACCACAAGAAAGGCCGTATCGAGCAAGATGAATTTATCAGCTTTTTTATGTGCGACCAGGGTATAACCAAACTCAGCCAGGCCAAATACAACTGCAATGATCAGGGCAGTTTGGGTTTCCCAGATAGCATCGGCCAACAGGTAAACAAACAGAGGAAGAATTCCCGGAAGCAGTTTTTTAATCAGGTCAAGGCGGTTCATCATTCTTTGTTTAAGGCCAAATGTAAAATATTTTTTTTACCGGATAAAAGAAGGATGAAATTTTATTTTTTATTACAAAATAGCCGGAAATGTTTCAGAGATGTTTGTTAAAAAAGGTGTTACCCAAGGCGGTGGTTTTTACAGGAGATTTAAGCAGGTTGTTAAAGAATAAATGTTATTTCATTTGAGCTCAAAAATACTTGCTGTTTGAGGTTCAAGTTTAATATCTGAAAGATTTGATTTTTTCCCACTGATAATATCAGTCGCCTCTATAAATCCTGATGTCAGTTCGAAAAAGCGTGACATATCCGGCTGCTTAACCTGTTCCGATTTGTTGATCATCACCATGACAGTTTTATTTTCAGTGTACCTGAAATAAACGTACAAGCCATCCTCAGGAATAAACTGGGTGAGTTTGCCATATTTCAGGGCTTCGGATCCCTGCCTGTATTTCAGCAAAGTGCTCAGAAAAGATTTTGCTTCTTTTTGTACATCGGTCAGCCCGTTGCCGGTAAAGGTGTTGACAACATCATTTTCCCAACCTCCTGGAAAATCTTTACGGATCTGCCCATGGCCATCATGCTCAAAGCCTCGCATCAGAATTTCGGTTCCGTAATAAATCAATGGGATACCACGGGTTGTAAGTAAAAAAGTGATACCCATTTTCCAGTTAGAAAGGTTTTCATCCATATTGGAATAAAAACGGCTCAGGTCGTGGTTGTCGGCCATGACAACCAGGTTGGATGGGTCAGGGTAAAGGAAATCCTGGGTAAGTATTTCGTATAGCCTTAACAATCCTTTGTCCCATCCATCTTCCTCGGTGAATGCCTTTGACAAGGCATAATACAACGGAAAGTCAAAAACCATGGGTAGCTTTGAGTTAAAACCATTGGCATTGTTGGCATTTTTTTGAAAATAGGCCACAAATGCCGGATAATTAAGCCAGGCTTCACCGATAATACCCAAATCAGGATATTCTTCAAAAACCCTGTCGGCCCATTGTGTCATAAAATCACCGTTGGGGTAGGGGTAGGTATCAATGCGCAGCCCGTCAACTCCGGCAGCTTCTATCCACCAGATTGTATTCTGAATTAAATAGATGGCAAGTACACTGTCTTCAGTATTCAGGTCGGGCATATTGGCATCAAACCATCCTTTTTGCATCCTGTTTTTGTCATAAGCTGAACCGTGCGGGTCAAGGATGGTGCCTGCCCTGTAATTGGAACGGGTGAATTCCGGCCATTGGTTGATCCAGTTGGCATTGGGGATATCTTTCATCCACCAGTGTCCGCTTCCGCAATGATTAAAGACCATATCCATAATGATCTTCATATTTAAATCGTGTGCCCTACCTACAAGGTCAAAATAATCCTGGTTGCTTCCAAAACGGGGATCCACTTTGTAAAAGTCGCTGATAGCGTAACCATGATACGAATATTTGGCCTGGTTATTTTCCAGAAGCGGGTTGATCCAGACAGTAGTAGCACCGAGATTTTTAATATAATTCAGGTGGCCGGTAATACCTTGGATATCTCCACCGTGCCTGCCATCAGGGTTCGAACGATCAGCTTTTTCAAGCATCCCCGGTATATTGTCATTGTCCCGGTTGCCATTGGCAAACCTGTCAGGCATCAACAGGTAAATAATATCCTCTTTTCCAATACCTTGTCTGGTTGCACTGCCTGATTTTCTTGCCTTCAACTCATATTGATATTTGATTTTTTTCTTTCCTTTTTGGGTAAAAATGAGATCAAAAAATCCCGGCTGAGTTTTGGGGTCAATATCCAGATAAAGAAATAAATAGTTTTTATTTTCAGGTTTTATAACATGCGTAATTTTTATCAGGTTGTTGAATGTTTGTACTTCATATTGCCCGATTCCATCACCGTAAATAAGAAGTTGGAGGGAAGAGTTTTTCATACCTGTCCACCAATAGGAGGGTTCCACCCTTTTGATCACTTCACTACGGGTCGAAAAATTCAGGGCCATCATAAGGCACAGGGCAAGTAACAAAGAATTAAAGTATCCGAATCTTTTCCTAATGGTATTTGTCAGCTTCATCATTCATTGAAATATTGGGTCAGTAAACAAATTACGAAGATAATGCAAGAATTGGTAACCGGACATTGAATCCCTTAGCAGTGAATTGCTTCATAATTATCCAAATAGGAGATAGTGGGCTTATTTACCCAATTGTTATTTACCTGAATATTTTATTGGCTGTTAATTCTTTTTTATAATTGCTCCCCACTTGCCCCTCA
>CAZVAY010000008.1:0-22623 GCA_964625265.1 uncultured Sphingobacteriales bacterium
ACTTGCCATTGCCGGTCCGTCCGGTGCAGGGAAAAGTACCCTGCTTCATATTTTAGGAACAATTGACCGGGCAGATAGTGGAAGCGTAATCATTGATAATACCGATATTTCCACCCTGAATACAAAAAAAATGGCACTTTTCAGGAGGGAAAAAATAGGGTTTGTCTTTCAGCACCATCACCTCCTTCCTGAATTTACTGCTCTGGAAAATATTTGCATTCCGGCATTTATTGATGGTAAACCTAAGAGTAAAGCTTTTGCCGAAGCAACGGAATTGCTTTCTTACCTTGGCCTGGAACCAAGAAAAGATCATAAACCTTCGGAACTTTCAGGAGGTGAGTTACAAAGGGTTGCTGTAGCCCGTGCGTTGATTAATAAACCTGCCATTGTTTTAGCTGATGAGCCCTCAGGTAACCTGGATTCCAAAAATGCCGAAGAATTGCACAAATGGTTTTTAAAACTCAGGGATAATTTTGGGTTTACATTTGTGATAGTCACACACAACAAAGAACTCGCAGCCATGTCGGACCGGGTACTGACCATGCAGGATGGCAGGATGATAAATTAAATCCCTTTTTGAAAATTAAGAAAAACACCGGCTTCCCCCAGTGAATTAATGCCGGGTTCCAACCGGATAACAATATCATAATAGCAGACAAAGTCAACCCCAAGGCCAAAGCTGTAAAGCCATTTATCAGTTAGCATATAAGATGAATTGGCGGCACCCTGACAATAGCCCTGGTCAAACCATGCTTTCAAATAGAGTTCAACAGGTACGGGGTTAAATTTTTCAGCGTTTTCAAGAATGTTCAATTTAACATTTTTCTTAATCCATTCGAATTTGACCTCATTTCTGTTCAAAATCGTTGATTTTCCCGAGATAAGATAATATTCAAAGGAACGCAGGTAATTCTTCCTGTAACCGAGTGCGGGGCTGCCCAAAAAGTAATAATCCGTATTGCTCCAGTTGACTTTGAAACCGCCTCCATAACTGAAGCGATTTGAAAGCGGGTGAAAAAAAGCCATGCCGGCATTTGTTTGCCAGTAATTCACATCATTAAAAACACCTAAACCTTGTTTTGATAAAGAAAATTCTATTAAATATCCATTTAAAGGATAGAAATACCTGTCAAGAAAGTTGGCTTCAAACCGATAGTTAATAAGAAACCATTTCTGCCATGTATAGTCAGTTGCCAGGTAATCCGGGTTAAGCTTCGCCAGGCCATCCTGGATTTGGACGTATTTATAGCCGGCATCGAGTGAATACTTTATCCTGACATTCGAGGAGTAGGTATAACTTAATTCGGTAATTATCCTTTGACGTTGCATGGTATGAGACCTGACATACTGAAGTTTATTGGTACTTGATATCCCGTAAGCAACTTCAAAGTTCCTGTCATAGAGAAATAATGCGGACAAGCCACTGTTTTGCTTTTTGTTGAGATAGGGTATTTGATATTCCAGGCCGAACACGGTTGAATAGCCAGATTGAGAGGCAACGGTTAGTCGTTCATTTCTCCCCCACATGTTTTTGTACTGTAAATTCAGGCCAAAATCAACCCTGTTTAGCCGGTGTCCATGGTCTACCCACCATTCATTAAAGCTTCTGTCAGCCAGTTCAACAACCGGGGCCGCAAAGAAATACCACCTTTCCTTTACCCTGACAAGGATATCAACAGCCTGACGATTTATTTGTGTATTGATATTCACTTCCAGAAAAAGAGAAGTATTGAACAGTTGTTTTTCTGAATGATCAATTTCATTCTGAAGCTGCTCAGGAGTGAGTAGCTGTCCGCTTTTAATAGTCAGGTGCCGAAGAATATAATTTTCTTTGGTATGGACATTTCCCTCAATAGCAATGTTCCCAACAGTCAAGGTATCTGCATGAATTTTTGAACTTCCTGAAAAAACAAGGATAAAAAAAAGAATGAAGGCTGTCCGGTTCATTATGGCAAAAGTAGTGAATTAACTATCATCCGGTTTACCTCAAATTGAACAAAAAAAAAGCCCCGAAATATTTCGAGGCTTCCATTGGATAATTAATCAACTAAAATCTATAACTATGAATGTATCTCTTGAGTTCACGAATACTTGAGTCGAAGGAGAAAGCATCGAATACCATGTAGAACCTTTCCTTATCGACTGTTGAAGGATAAGCTGCTTTGGCAACTTTCAATCTGCTGGATTCGAAACTGAACAAACGCAGGATTTCATAAACCTGGCTGGAAGTAAGCAGGTTGTCACGGACTGCATCGATGGCAATATCAACACGGGTGTCGTCAAACCTGACATTTCGCAGTGTACGCAACAATCTGTCAAGTTCATATTCATTCATCACCCTGTTGTAACTTTTATATTTGTATGTACGGTATTTGTACTTTGGATATTTGGAATTATATTGAGAGTATCTGTCATATCTGTTACGAATAGGGTAAGTTTCGGTGATCCTGAATCCGAGCCTTGTATCGAAGATGCCAAAAACTTTGGTTGAATTAGGAATATAAATTTTACCTGTATATAAAACAACATTCCTGTATCCTCGAGGTTGTTTTTTTTCAATCCTGATAAAGTGATTACCTGAATAGATATTGTTGAAGACAACGGTATTGTTGTAAACCGGAAAATGTTTCCCGTCAAAAATAACTTTGACATTTGGGCTGCTGTAAATGGTAAGGTTTAATTGAGATGTGTAGGCGAACAGAGTAGCAGTTGCAAACACTGCGATGAGGGTAAAACTTAGCTTTTTCATAACTACCTCCTGTCTTTAAATTATTAAACCATAACAGGAATTAGCCAATGATTATGCCAAAATTTAATTTCTTGCTGAACAACCTGGTGATGAATTGTTTACCAGTACGAGTAATAAAATATTGGTTTAATGTACTTCGCATCCTATCAGAAACCAGCGGAATAAATAGTGGTCATTAAATAATAAAAAAGCCCGGAATTTCCGGGCTTTTCTCAAAAGAGTTTTATTCTCAAAAAGTTATTTTCTTTGATTCATTATAACTTAAAGGACCTACACAATTCCCTGGTCGAGCATGGCTTCGGCCACTTTTAGGAAACCGGAAATATTTGCACCTCTTTCGTAGTTGACATAACCGTCATCATCGCTGCCATATTTCACACATTGCTCATGGATGTTTTTCATGATCTGGTGAAGCCTTTGGTCTACTTCGTCAGCACTCCAGTGCAGTTTCATAGAGTTTTGTGTCATTTCGAGGCCTGAGGTTGCAACGCCACCTGCATTAGCGGCTTTACCAGGTGCATAGAGTATTTTCGATTCTTTGAAAACTTCAATAGCTTCCGGTGTACAAGGCATATTGGCTCCTTCACAAACACAAATACAGTCATTATGGATGAGCTTTTCAGCATCTTCCTGAGCCAGTTCATTTTGTGTAGCACAGGGCAGTGCAATGTCGACTTTTTGTTCCCATGGTTTTTTACCTGCAAAGAAGGTAGCACCGGGGAACTGCCTGGCGTAGGGGCTGACAATGTCTTCATTTGATGCCCGAAGTTCAAGCATATATTCGATTTTCTCACCTGTAATTCCTTCCGGGTCATAAATGTAACCATCCGGGCCTGACAGGGTAACTACCTTAGCACCAAGTTCAGTGGCTTTGGTTACAGCGCCCCAGGCAACATTACCAAAACCGGAAACTGCTACTGTCTTACTTTCAAAACTTTCGTTTTTGGTTGCCAGCATTTCATTGGCAAAATATACATTTCCAAACCCTGTTGCTTCGGGCCTAACCAGGCTGCCGCCCCAGTTAAGGCCTTTACCAGTTAACACACCTGTATTTTCACGGGCAAGTTTTTTATACATGCCATACAGATAACCGATCTCTTTACCACCTACACCAATATCACCGGCAGGGACATCGGTTTCGGGGCCTATCACCTTCCAGAGTTCGAGCATAAATGATTGGCAGAAACGCATGATCTCACGGTCAGATTTCCCTTTTGGGTTAAAATCCGATCCTCCTTTGCCTCCACCCAGGGGCAGGGTTGTAAGTGCATTTTTGAAAATTTGTTCAAACCCCAGAAATTTCAGGATACTCAGGTTAACACTGGGGTGAAAGCGCAGACCGCCTTTATAAGGGCCAAGTGCATTATTGAATTGTATCCGGTAACCCAGGTTAATTTGTACATTTCCCTGCTCATCTACCCAGGGGACTTTAAATGTCAGCACCCTGTCGGGTTCAATCATCCTCTCAATGATAGCAGCAGCTTCAAATTGAGGATTTTCATTGTATACTTCTTCAATGGAATAAAGTACTTCCCGGACTGCTTGCAGGTATTCTACTTCTCCAGGATGCCTGGATTCCAGGTCGATCATAATCTTTTCTACGTTCATAGCTTTTGATGATTAATTTTTAATGCGGCAAAAATATGAAGCCCCTTATTCCTGCTGTAAGAAAGACATTACTGAAAATACAGGAACAGACTTGATAAATATCAAACTTAATTGATCAGGTGTAAATAGGGCTACCGTTAAAAATAACAATACAATAACTGGTGTTGTCAAATCGAAAATGCCAGTATTTTGCATTTAATCGTAATTTTGATTTCAATTTCTTTCAGTTGACTGGGAATAATTCAAATATTGACAAGATCAGGCAAAGCCTTGATGCCCGTACAAGGGAGGTCAACTTTCTGTATGCGGTGGATGAAATATTAAACGATATGGATTCACCTGTCAGGGCGGTTTTGAACAAACTGATCCGGACATTACCCGGTTTTTTCCAATATCCTGATATCTGCCAGGTGAAGATAGAGCTTAACAACGAAACAGTCAGCTCAGAAAAGTTTATTTTGACGGATTTAAAAATCACTCAGTTAGTAACTAAAGGGAATAACAACTACGGTTCAATTACAATAAGCTATTCACAACCTTTCAGAGCTGAAAAGGGCGCTTTTCTTACCCATGAAAAAATGTTCCTAAAAACGCTGGCAAATAAATTACTTACCTGGCTCGAAGTGAAAAACCTCAAAGAAGAAGTGGACAGGCTACACGATGAAAAACAGGAAAACTATCATACGTCTGGGAATTCAGATGAAGCGCTCCTCCGGTGGTTGAAGGAAAAGCATTTGAGTGAAAAGGAAATTAATGAATTTACAAAGGTCAGGATTGAATACAGAAAATCAGAGATGATATGCAAACAGGGGGCACTGGCACCTTATATTATGTTACTTGCATCGGGCATGACAAAGAATTACCTTGAAGGAACACAGGATCGGGGCTTCAATTTTTCCATTGTCAGGGCTATTGATTTTATTGGCCTTTCTTCCTTATTTGGAAACAGTCAATACCTTTTTTCGGGAACAGCCCTGACATCTGTTGTCGTCTATCATATACAGGTGGATTATTTCAAGCAGGTTGTACATGACAATCATCAATTTGGCTATGAGATCATGCAATGGTTTGGTAAAATATCACAGAAGCATTTGTCGAGGCTGGCCTGCATTGGCAACAAGCAAGCCCTGGGGCGGGTTGCCGATGTTCTTCTTTATTTGTCCGACAATGTTTTTGATAACAAAATAATTACACCGGTCATTAGCAGAAAGGATATTGCCGAACTTGCAGCTATGTCAACGGAAAGCGCTGTCAGGATTTTATCCGGATTAAAACATGATGGAATATTACGGATCCAGACTGGTGGCATCGAAATTATCAAACGGGAGTTTTTAGAAAAACTCAGTTTTGCCGGTTAAAATTAAGGTCAATGAGCAGGTCAAAAGGAGGATTTGTATTTGCAGCACTGGCCATTATCCTTTGGTCAACTGTAGCGTCTGCCTTTAAACTCACTTTAAAGGAAACCTCTTTTCCTGTCATGTTATTCTGGTCTGTAATAGCATCTCTGTTGGTTTTTACATTCGTCAACACTTACCATAAAAACTGGAAAAGTATAGCCGGAATATCACAGAGGGAGATTCTAATTATGCTATTGACCGGCTTACTTAATCCTGCCTTGTATTATTTTGTATTGTTCAAATCGTATTCGTTATTGCCGGCCCAGGTGGCACAACCCCTCAACTACACCTGGCCTGTTTGGTTAACCGTCATGGGATATTTTTTTATGAACCAGAAATTCCAGTGGCGGCACATACCTGCCCTGGTTCTTGGGTTTGCGGGTGTTGTTGTTATTGCGATCCAGCAAAATACTTTAACTGCCCAGATTGTTCCTGCCGGGATTTTTCTTGCTTTATCAAGTGCTTTAATCTGGTCAGCTTACTGGGTTATTAACTTACGAATAAGGCAACCGGCAGAAATAAAATTATTTTTCAGTTTTATTTCCGGATTGGTGGTAATAACCATTTACCTGGCAGTCAGAGGTATCAGGCCTGAGGTTTCTGCTACTACTCTGTCAGGGAGTTTTTATGTCGGGTTTTTCGAGATGGGTATTAACTTTTTAATTTGGTTAAAAGCTCTTGAGTCATTCACAAACAAAGCGCTATTGTCAAATATGGTCTTTTTAATACCGTTCATCTCCTTTGTTATTATTCATTTTGTTGTTGGGGAAAAAATCAGCGTTGCATCAATTGCAGGGCTTGTTTTGATTGTTAGCGGGATACTGGTTCAGAACATGGATAAGATCGCCCGGCCAGATGGCCTGAAAAACCCGGAATTGAAAAAATAGTCGTAAGTTTAACAGTTGAATTACGTATGTATGCCGGTGATAGAAAAAATATATAAAATACTTAGTGATACCTGGGGTTATGCCACTTTCAGGCCACCGCAAAAGGAAATTATCATTTCTGTCCTGACTGGCAACGACACCCTGGCACTACTTCCTACCGGAGGAGGAAAGTCTCTGTGTTACCAGTTACCTGCGGTATATAGCGAGGGGTTTGTTTTGGTGATAACCCCATTAATTGCCTTGATGAAAGATCAGGTTGAAAACCTGAAAAAAAAGAAAATCCCGGCAGCAGCCATCTATTCTGGAATGACCTATACGGAAATAGACCGTACCCTTGACAATGCCATCTATGGTTCATATAAGTTGCTTTATGTTTCCCCGGAAAGGCTTGAAACGGATATTTTCCTGGCCCGGTTACCCAATATGAATATCAGTTTGGTGGCTGTTGACGAATCGCATTGTATTTCGGAATGGGGATATGATTTCAGGCCGTCCTATTTAAAAATTGCAAAGATCAGGGAGTACTTACCGAAAACCCCTTTTCTTGCTCTTTCTGCCTCTGCCACAAAACGTGTCATGGAAGATATTATCGAAAAACTGGAAATAAAAAACGAACAGGTTTTTACAAAGAGTTTCGATCGTCCCAACCTGATCTATGCCGTTGTTGATTGTGAGGATAAGCCAAATAAATTGGTGGAAATTCTGGGTAAGGTAAAGGGCTCTGCCATTGTATATGGCGGTACCCGAAAGGTAACAAAAGAAACGGCTTATTACCTGAGGCAAAATAAGATTGATGCAACCTATTATCATGCCGGGCTCGACAATGCAGAACGAGAAAAGCGTCAGCAAGCCTGGATGAATAATCAAATTCGCGTGATGGTGGCTACCAATGCATTCGGAATGGGAATAGACAAATCAGATGTCCGGTTGGTGGTGCACTTGAACCTGCCTTATAGTCTTGAAGCGTACTACCAGGAAGCAGGCAGGGCAGGGCGTGACCTTAAAAGGTCGTTTGCCGTAGCTTTGGTTAACCCCAACGATAAAACAAACCTGGTCAGGAATTTTGAGAATTCCTATGCATCACCTGCCCAGATCAAGCATACCTACCATTGCCTGGGTAATTATTTCAGGTTGGCTATCGGGTCGGGTGAGATGTCTGAAAATGATTTTGACCTGTCTGAGTTTTGTGAAAAATACGAATTGAATATCCTTAATACTTACAATTGCCTGAAAGAACTTGAACGTTCCGGATATATTAAATTGATAGAGGATGCCTTTATGTCAAGCAGGTTGATGATCAATATTTCCTATCAGGATCTTTACGAATTTCAGCTTGATAACCCGACCTTTGAACCCTTGATTAAGTCGATACTCAGAACGTATGAAGGCTGTTTTGATAATTATGTTAGAATCAATGAGGCCAAATTGGCAAAATCGCTCAATACCACAACCGGATATATCTCCAAATGGCTGAACAAACTCAAACAATACCAGTTGCTGGATTATGTTCCACCCAAAACCAAGCCCCAAATAGTTTATTTGACCGAAAGGGTAGATCAGAATTACCTGCAATTTGATATCGGTGCCATGAACAAAAGGAGGGATATTCAAAAAGAAAAAATTGACCGGATGATTGAATATGCATTCGGAAAACAAAGATGCAGGGGAAGATTCATCCTAAACTATTTTGACGAGGATATTAATTTAGATTGTGGGCATTGTGATTTCTGCCTCAGGGCTGTTGACCCGGACATGACGGAAGATGAATTTCTATCGATCTATAGAAAAATAATAGCTTTGCTCAATCAACAACCTATGAATGCCGAACAATTGGTGAAAAAGCTGGAATATCTGAATAAGCAGAAAGTGAGGTCGGCAATCAGGTGGCTGATAGATAAGAAAAGGCTGGTTGAAAGTGATAACGGAATAATTTCAAAATCTGAATGAAATCCATCTTGTTTGCGGTGACCAATGACCTGGTTTATGACCAGCGGATGCAACGAATTTGCAATAGCCTGGCGAACCATGGATACCAGGTTATGCTAATGGGGAGAAAAAGATCAAATTCTGCCGATTTGAAAAATGTAGCCTGGAAACAAAAAAGGATAAGATGTTTATTTAACCGGTCGTTCCTGTTTTATGCAGAATACAACCTTCGACTTTTTTTCTTTGGCCTTTTTCACCGGTTTCATATTTATGCTGCTGTGGATTTCGACACCCTGTTACCCTTGACTTTGGTTGCGAAATTTTACAAAGCCAGGTTGGTATTGGATGCTCATGAGTACTTTACCGAAGTACCTGAATTAGAGGGTAGAAATTTTGTTAAAAAAACCTGGGATAAAATTGGCAGCTATGCCATACCCCAAACGGCATTGAGATATACGGTGTCGGATAGCCTTGCTATTGAACTGGAATCACTGTACGGAAAACCTTTCCATACTATTAAGAATTTACCCAATAGCTCTAAACCGGAAAGAAATACTAACAGCCCTGACAGGCATTCGATCATTTACCAGGGAGCAGTGAACAAGGGCAGGGGACTGGAATTGTTGCTGGATGTTTTACAGGAGATAAATGCAAGGTTGATCATTGCAGGAGATGGTGATAGGATGGATGAGATCAAAAAGAGGGTCAATGAAAAAAAACTGAACAACAAGGTAAAGTTTACAGGCTTTGTTTTGCCCGATGAACTTAAAAAACTCACAAACCAGGCAACAATTGGATATAATGTACTTGATCCGGTGAGTAAAAGTTATAATTTGTCTCTCAGTAACAAATTTTTCGCCTATATGCAGGCAGGCATTCCGTCAATAAGCAACGATTTCCCGGAATACCGAAAGATAATTAATGAATACAATACAGGAGTAGTATGTGAGTTTGAGCACACCAGCCTGAAAAGTGCCCTTGAAAAACTTATTAATGATGAAAATTTTTATACCAAATTGAAAAATAATAATATTGAAGCTTCAAAAAAGTGGCAATGGAAAAACGAGGAACCCGTGTTAATTAAATTATTTAATGAACTCTGAGTTAAGGTTAAATATCATTGCTTTTGACATTCCCTGGCCCCCTAATTACGGTGGTGTGATCGATGTTTATTACAAAATAAGATCATTGGCCGAATTGGGTGTTAAGATTAATCTTCATTGTTTCCAGTATGGCAGGGAAAAATCAGATAAGCTCCTGGAGTATTGTGACAATGTTTTTTATTACCCTCGAAAATTATTGGTCAACCCCTTGTCAGTCAACCTGCCGTACATTGTCAAAACAAGGAAGTCCGATTTATTATTGAAAAACCTGATTGAAAGCGAAGGCCCATTGCTTTTTGAAGGGCTTCATTGTACATATTATCTCAACAGGCCTGAGTTGAAAAACCGCTTAAAAATTGTGCGAATGCACAATATTGAGTATATCTATTACAAGCACCTGGCAAAAGTGGAAAAAAAATTCTGGAAAAAAATATACTACAACAATGAAGCAAGCTGTCTGAGAAACTACCAGAAAGTACTTGATATTGCCGACCATGTGGCGTCTATTTCGCCAAATGACCATAAAATCCTGAATTTGAAACACGGGAATAGTTTTTATTTACCGGTATTCCACCCCAACAAAGAAGTAACCAGTCGGGTTGGTAAGGGGGAATATATTCTATACCACGGCAACTTAGGCGTGGGAGAGAACAATGAAGCAGCCTTATTCCTGGTTAAAAATGTATTTTCCGAATTAAAACTACCGACAGTAATTGCCGGTACCAATCCTTCATCTGAATTAAAGAGACAAGTCAGGGAGCATTATCATATAAAATTAATCGATCCGGGTATGGAAGAGATGGATCAATTATTGGCAGATGCACAGATCAATATTTTACCTACATTTCAGGAAACAGGGATCAAACTAAAATTACTCAATGCACTTTACCGGGGGCGTTATTGTATTGTAAACAACAAGATGGTAAGAAATACCGGGCTGTCCGAACTGTGTATCAAGGCCAACAAGGCAAAGGATATGAAAGTGGCAATTACAAAATACTTTGATAAAGAGTTTGACAATACCGAAAACAAGAAAAGGAAAGAATTACTGAATAATAAATTCAATAATAAAAGGAATGCAGATATGTTCATTGATGAAATTATGAAGCACTGATTTCTGTTATCTTACCATCCACAATCTTAATGATCCTGGCCGGAAAATTCTCGATAATCTTATAATTATGTGTAGCCATAAACACACAAGCTCCCGATTCCTTAATTCTGAAAAGTAACTCAATAATATCGCGGGAAGTATCGGGGTCGAGGTTACCTGTAGGCTCATCAGCAAGGATTACCCTTGGGTCGTTCATCAGTGCCCTGGCAATGGATACCCTTTGCTGTTCACCTCCGGAAAGTTC
This sequence comes from uncultured Sphingobacteriales bacterium, assembly GCA_964625265.1. Lineage (GTDB taxonomy): Bacteria > Bacteroidota > Bacteroidia > CAILMK01 > JAAYUY01 > CAYNBC01. The sequence continues at coordinate 11,029 of CAZVAY010000008.1, forward strand.
AAATGGAAACTTAAAGCCTTTTGTTTTTATGCCAACAAGCTCAAGCACTTCATCAATCCGCTTAGTGATAAGCTCTTCAGATTTCCAGCCGGTTGCCTTCAGGACAAATTTTAAATTTTCCGAAACGGTTCTATCCGTAAGCAACTGAAAATCCTGAAAAATTATCCCCAGTTTTCTTCTAAGAAAAGGAATTTGTTTGGGTTTGAGGCTGACAAGGTCAAAGTTTTCCACTTTTCCTTCTCCTGTCTTCAAAGGTAGATCACCATAAAGTGTTCGAAGAAGCGTACTTTTTCCACTACCTGTTTTACCGATAATGTACACAAATTCATTCTCAAAAAGTTCAATATCAACCTGTGACAGTATCATTTGGTCTTGTTGGAAAAGATCGGCAGATTTAAGCGATACAAGGGATTCAGCCATGTGGATCATTTTATGGGTTAACAAAAATATATAAAGTAAATTTATTGTGAATTTTGTTTTGATAATTTATTCTTTATTAAGTTTCCTATTATAATGTGTATTTATAATGCTTGAATCAGTATAAAAAAATAAAAAAGAATAGCATTTGTTTATATGGATTTATTAGATTTGCATTATATTTTAAACGATTCTTAATTAGAAGATTTAAATTTGATTAAAATGATAATAGAAAAGGGATTAATGAAACAAATTGCTTTTGGTGCGATTATGCTTTTCTTATTTGCTTTCGTAGGGTGTAATCCTTTAAAGAAAATGCAAAAAGACATTGACAAGGTAAAAATTGAAATAGAAGATGAAGTACTTGAAGTACACGCTGATAGTGTAAATGTCTTTTTTAATGCGCTCATTCCTGAAAAGTATTTCAAGAAAAAAGCTATCCTGAAACTTGAACCTTACATGGTGTACGATCAGGATACATCTTTTCTGCCAGCCTTTTTTATTGCCGGTGAAAAAGTCGATTACGAAGCCAATAAAATTAATCCTAAAAACAGCGTTCCCTACGTTGAAGGAGGAAAGGTTTCCTATAAAAATAAAACACTTTATGACCCAAGGATGAAGCATGCTACCCTCTATGTTGTATCTTCTTACAAAATTGACAGTGAGTATGATGAACTGGATGTTTGCGTTTGTGATGTGAAAGAAAAGAAATTGTCTGACGGCATGATCACTACTTCTCAGACAGTTAAAAATACAGATAATATTGAAGTAGCCGGGAGCTATGCCCCTATCACTATGGAAGCAGAAGGTTCCATTTACTATACGAAAGACAAATATGACCTTAAAAAGGATCAAAATGAAAGTAAAGACTTCAATATTCCTTTTGTGTTAGATCCTGTTAGAGATTTTGCCCTTAATGAAGGCCTTGAATTTGAAGGGCTGTCAACAACTTCCCAGGCCTCTCCTGATGGTGAGTTTAAGAGGAATGAAATGCTGGCCAATAAAAGGGAAGAATCTTCTTTTACATTTATTAAAAACTATCTGGGTGATGCAGGGTTTGAAACTATTTATGACTCCGCTTTTTATCAACCCAAAGAAGTATCTGAAGACTGGGATGGTTTAAGAGACTTGATCAATAAGAGCGATATCAGCGTGAAGGCCGATATTGTTAAAATTATCAATTCTGATATGCCCCTTGACGAAAAAGAAGATAATATCAAAAAACTGACAGGCGATCAATGGGATTACCTGGCTGAATCAGTGTTGCCACGGTTAAGGAAAACAGAAATAAAAATGGTTGCCAAGACCAAAATTCGTCCGGTGGAAGAACTGCAAAGGCTGTATTCCGAAAACAAATTGGATTCTCTTTATAACAAGCAGGAATTAATACTGTTGGCATTCAATACGGAAGACCTTGACAAGCAAATGGAATTGTTTGAGTTATACAAGAAAAACAATCCTAAGGAATATGTTGGTGATAATAACATAGCCGGTGTACACCTTATGAAAGGTGATGCCGATAAAGCGCTTGAAATACTGGAGCCCCTGGCAAAAGAATATCCCAATACAAAAGAGATTATTAGCAATATTGGTGTTTGCTACCGCTACAAAGGTGATTACGATACTGCTATGACAATTTATGAAAAAGCTGAATCACTGGGCGTTGATGTCAGGAACAACAAAGCCATTGTTGATATCAAAACTGCAGACTATGACCTGGCTGTGAAAACATTTGAGGGCGAGCGTTATGATTACAATCGCGCACTCGCCTTTACTTTGAATAAAGATTATTCAGGTGCTAAAAATGTTATCGACAAAATTGAAGAAAAATCAGCAGATGATTTCTACCTGAGAGCTATAGTTGGTGCCAGGATGAAAGATGTTGACCTGATGACTACCAGCCTGACACGTGCTATTAAACTTGATGCTTCAATCAGAGACAGGGCAAAAGATGACCTGGAATTCAGGCACTACTGGGATAAACAGGAATTTCAAAATGCGATAAAATAGTCAAACAACTAGTAACAATTAAATATTAAACTTATGAAATACCTGAAATTATTAAGCCTATTGCTTATATTGGGTGTGGTCACTGCAGGATTTAATGCCTGTACAACCACCGATGATGATGATGATATTATTCCGGAAAATCTTACACCGGCAATTACGGTTACCACTTCTTTTCAAAACAATCCTGTTGAGGTTTGGAGGAATGAAACACTGAATTTTAATATCATTGTGAATTCCAATTCTAAAAGTAAAGCCAAACTGACTGAAGTAAGGATTGATGTATCTTTCAATAGTACCGGTTCAAAAAGTACGGATACAAGTTTTACTATTCCTTCACCTGAGAATTTTATCAATGTAAACTATGCCTATACGGTTCCGGCCACAGTGCTGGATGGGGAGGTAATTACTATTTCCATTATAGCAACAGATGATGATAATAAGGCTGGCAACAAGGATTTTACCCTGAATTGTAAAGACCCGTCCGATGTTACCTCTTATGATGCAGAATTAGGTGCCCAATCCAATGCCACTTACGGTAGTTTGCTATCTACTGTAGATGGCAAAGTTTACCTTGTTAATGATGCTTTTAATAGCCAGAATGTTATCGATATGGTTTATTTCTATGGATCTACCTTTACATCCACACTCGCTTCACCAAGCGATACGGGAGTATTTGGAAACGGGCCGAACCAGTTTTCGGTGTATAAAGTCCATATGTATTCAGTGCGGAATAACACTACATTCAAACTGATGGCAGAAGGTGCAGTTACCCTGACAGAGTTCGAAAGCCTTACTTCATCACAACTTGCTCAAAAATATACAAGTTCTTCGGCTACAGAAAATACACTGGCTGCTTATATGCATGATGCTACCGGTGGGTTCCCCACACCTTCAATGTTTGCTTTCAAAACAGAGAAAAATAAATACGGGATGTTTTATGTAAAAAACATCGCAGGTTATTCTGGTGTCGGAAGTATCAAAATTGCAGTTCGTATTCAGAACTAAGCGCTTGTTGAAAATAAATTAAAGCTGTCTTTTGGGGCGGCTTTTTTTTTGCCCAAATGGAATAACCGCACGTTTTTCGCATATTGGCCTATCTTTGAAAAGTTGTTTTAACAATCTTATATGAACTTTTTATATCCTGCATTTCTGTTTGGCCTGGCGGCAATAAGCATCCCTGTGGTCATTCATTTATTCCATTTCAGGAAGTTTAAAAAAGTGTTTTTTAGCAATACTGCATTTTTACAAGCAATTAAAACTGAAAAACAAAATAAAAACAGGTTAAGAAACCTGCTTGTCCTATTGTTGCGAATATTAGCTATCTCCATGCTGGTTTTTGCCTTTGCTCAACCATATTTTCCATCTAAAGTAAGCACACAAAGTGGTAGTGAAGATCATGTTTGCATTTACCTGGATAATTCTCCCTCTATGGCAGGCATAGCGGGTAAGTCTGATTTACTGTCAACAGCCAAAGCCCTGGCTGAAGAGATCATCCGTTCGTATCCTGATAATACCCGCATCTACCTGATGACCAATGACCCATATTTATTATCACCTGTTTTTTCTGACAAAAACAAAGTCCTGAAGAAAATTAGTGATTTGTCATTTTCTTCCTATGAGGTTCAGCAAGCCGATATCGCTTCAAAGATTAATAATTTACTCAAAGAACAAACTGGCCCGGGAAGGTTTGCTTATTTTATCTCTGATTTTCAAGAATCAACATTAGGTATTGATAACTGGGTTACAGACTCACTGATCCACTGTTTTGCCGTATCCGTACAACCGGATTTTACCGATAATATTTCAATTGATTCAGCATGGTTTGAAAATCCTTATTTAAAGCTTAATGACGAGGCACGTATTTCAATACAAATCACCAACCGAAGCGATAGGCAACTGGCTCAACTGCCTGTACGAATCATGGTAAACGGGAAACAAAAGGGGATCAGTAATATTTCGCTCAAAGAACAGCAAACGGGCCGTTTCGAAATACCCTTTTCTGTGTCGGATCATGGATGGAACAAACTTGAAGTATCCATAGAGGATTTTCCATTTAACTTTGATGATGTCTATTACCTTAGTTATTATATCGACAAGTTTAGCCCGGTCCTTGAAATAAAAGCACCCCAAACGAAGCAGTTTATCTCTACAGCTTTTAATACTGACAAGTATTTCAAATTCAATTCTATGCCGGAAACACAAATTGAGTATGCAGGATTTTCGGCCAACAGGTTGATTATTCTTAATCAGTTAACTGCCTACCCAAGCGGTTTGCTATCTGCCTTAAAAGACTTTGTATTACCGGGAGGTAACCTGTTATTAATTCCATCTACAGACAGTACCAGGAGCCTCGGGGAATACAGTCGTTTTTTTGATTATTTTAACCTACCTGGATTTACGGGTACCAACCATGTTCAGGAGAAGATTAAAAACCTGGCTACAGGCAACGTTTTTTTTTCAGGAGTATTTGATGATATTCCCCGTAATATGGATCTTCCAATCGTTACAAAATATTATAAACGCTCACTGGGAAACACTGAAATAGCCCTGATGAATATAAATTCTCAGGATGCTTTAATTTCGGAATCGGCTTATGGCAGGGGGCATATCTACATTTTATCTGCGCCATTAAATGATAACTGGACACAATTTCAGAACCATGCTTTGTTTGTACCTGTGATGTATAAGATGGTACTTTCAAGTTTCAATAGTTTTCAAAATTCCTATTTTTTGGGTCAATCGGATATTATTGATGTTCCGGTTACACAACTTCCTGAAGTGGCGTTATTCTCATTACGGAGTAAGGATGTTGAATTTATTCCCCGACAACGTGTTGTTCCCGGGCACATTTACATCTTTCCGGATAATAATTTCAGCCACGAAGGATTTTATGAAATATCCAATGAAGGTGTGAAAGAAGCCCCTGTTGTTGCCATGAATATAAACCGGAAAGAGTCCAATACAGAATTATTATCCGATGATGAGTTAAAAGTTTTTTTCAAAGAGAATAAAATCTATCAATTATCTGCCAAACCGGGTAAGATGAAAGCTGATTTAGCAGTGGCGCAAAACGGTAAACCCTTGTGGTTCTGGTTTGTTGCCGGGGCTTTGCTTTTCCTGTTAGTTGAAATCCTTGTATTGAGAACCCGGAAAATTTGATTGGATGCTAAACCCTCATCAGTGTTATACAAGTAAAAAAAATTTGTACATTTGAATATCTAATAAAATTATTCTATATGGCTAATCCAATTATTAAATATGGGCTTATAGCAGGTTTGGTTTATATTTTAAGGACTGTACTTATGTATATCATTGGTATCTCCTCTGGGTGGGTGCTCAATACCGTCCTTGGCTTATTGTTTTTTATTGTAGTCGTGTACCTGGCATACCTGGCTGTTAAGGAATTTCGTTCAGCCAATGGAGACAGGATCAATTTTAACCATGCATTTGGAACTTCCATCAGTGTTTTTTTAATTACAATCCTAATGTCAGTATTGTTTTCCTACATCATGTTCCAGGTGATAGACCCGGATTATCCTGAAAGGATGAAGATGGAAACCATGCAAATGATGGAGGAACGTTTTGACAAAGCCGGCCTTGAAGGCCCGAGGAGGGAAGAAGCACTGGAAAAAATTGAGAACAAGGATTTTAGCATGAGCTTGTCAAATATGGCAAAAACCACCGCATACAGCATTGGCATTTTTGGTGTTGTCGCACTGATAATGGCCGCCTCTGTCAAAAAGGATTTAAACGAACAACCAGCTGATATCTAATGGATTTAAGTGTTGTAATTCCCCTTTTCAACGAAGAAGGGTCACTGAGGGAACTCTGTACTCAAATTGATAATGCAGCAACAACTGCGAAACTGGAATATGAAGTAATCCTGGTAGATGATGGCAGTACGGATGGTTCATGGAATGAGATACAAACCATATCTGAAGAGAGCTCGCGAATCAAAGCATTGTCATTCAGGAGAAACTATGGAAAATCTGCAGCACTGAATGAAGGATTTAAAAGGAGTACAGGCAAGGTGGTGATCACCATGGATGCTGACCTGCAGGACGACCCCGCTGAAATTCCCGCACTTTACAAAATGATTGTTGACGATGGCTATCATGTGGTTTCGGGCTGGAAGAAAAAACGTCATGACCCCTTGTCAAAGACAATTCCAACCAGGCTTTACAACCGGACAACGCGCAGGTTGACAAAGATCAGGCTTCATGATTTTAACTGCGGCCTCAAAGCCTATTCTGCTGATGTTATCCACAGCCTGGAAGTGTATGGTGAAATGCACAGGTATTTACCTGTTATAGCCAAATGGAATGGTTTTACCAAAATAGGGGAAAAAGTCGTCAATCACCGGCCACGGAAATATGGCAAAACCAAATTTGGGCTTGAAAGGTTTCTGAATGGTTTTCTTGACCTCGCTTCTATCCTGTTTGTTTCACGCTTTGGTAAAAAACCGATGCACTTTTTTGGGCTTTTTGGCTTTCTGGCTTTTCTGGTCGGATTTATTATTTCCCTGTGGCTAATAGGAGAAAAATTTTACGCACGTTGGTTCCATGCTCCCTATATACAGCGTGATATTGTTGACCAACCATTGTTTTACATTGCCCTTTTATTGGTGGCTATCGGTGTTATGCTATTTCTGGCCGGGTTCCTGGGTGAGTTGATCCATCGGCTTGAAGGAGATAAAAATGTGTATAAGGTCAGGGATAAACTCAACCTTGATTAGGTATCTTGCAGTTGTTTAAATCTCCGTAACATGAAAATTTTAAGTCAAATTCTACTGGCTTTGATAATTATTTCTGTCAGTACCTCCTGTGAAAAGAAATCTAATCTCAATCTTGATATCGACAATGCTGTATTTGCCTTTGTTGATGATAACGGCTCACTAGTGCCTGAAGAGAACACACCCACCTATTATCCGGGCGATAGTATCATTATGGTACTGGTTAATGTTGGGGAGTTTGATCATGATAAAGAGGGGTATTCATCTCTTTCGATGCAGGTAGAGATCAAAGACGAAGAAGGAAATTTAATCATGCAGGATGATGCACTGGAAGCCGGACAAGGGAGGGTTCAGTTGCAAACCGGTTACCTTGGAAGCCCTTATGCTGTGTGGCAATCTACCTATGAAGTTGCAGCCGGCAAATACACCTTTTCGGTAATTGTAAATGATGAAATAAACAGTAATGCTACCCGTATCAGTAAGACCTTTAATATTGAGTAGTTACCGGCAAGTTTATTAGACGTTGGACACAGCAGGTTATCAGTATCGAAATAATAGCCGAAATAATATTAAATATAAGCACTGTAGTCCGTATAAAATTTAGTTATAATTTGAATAATTCGAGTCCCGCTGTCGGGTTACATTCATAATCCAAACCTAAGGTACTGTGTACTTCTCTTGTTAACACAATTAATATTGTTATAATTTTGCAGAAAAATTATTGGTATGGAAATCAGTTTTACAAAATACCATGGAGCTGGGAATGATTTTATTATGATTGACGACTCTGCGCTTTGTTTTCCCTTATCCGATTCAGAACTCATTGCTTCCATGTGCCACAGGAGGTTTGGCATTGGGGCCGATGGTTTGATCGTTTTGCAACAAGACAAACAGTATGATTTTAAAATGTCCTATTTCAATTCGGATGGATTGGAAGGAAGTATGTGCGGAAACGGGGGAAGATGTGCTGCAAAATTTGCCAATGAATTAGGCTGGGCTAAGCACCATACCTGTTTCATGGCCATTGACGGAGTCCATTATGCTGATATTTTGGAAAATGGAACCGTAAAACTCAGGATGAACGATGTAAACAAGGTGATGGAAAAGGGTGATTATTATTTTGTTAACACAGGATCACCCCATGTATTGATTGTTGTGGATGATATCGATTCTGTTGACGTTGTTGGATTGGGGCGGAGGATCAGGGAAGACAAGCAAAACTTTCCCGAAGGTACCAATGTGAATTTTATCGGGCTTTGCGGAAGTTCATCCTTGAAATTAAGAACTTATGAGCGGGGAGTTGAAGATGAAACCTGGGCTTGTGGTACCGGGTCTGTCGCTTCGGCTGTGTTTTGTGCCTTTTTGAACGATAAAACAGGGAGTCAGTCTATTGATTTGCAAACGAAAGGGGGCAAATTGGTTGTAGATTTTGATTATGACGGGAAAAGTTTTACAAATATTTATTTAACTGGTCCGGCTGAATCTGTTTTTTCCGGAAAATACAGCACTGTCTGAAAACTAAGTTCCCCACCTTGACATAAATCTTAATCATTTGTTTGCGTGTAATTTCAAAAAAACACCATGTAGTCATTGTCCCGGTAGTTTATTATTTTTATTCCTCAAATAATATTGACAACAGTTAAACCTGGCTGATAAATATGAGTAGAATATTGATTTCCGTAATGATAATCCTGTCAATTCATTTGTGGTTTGGAGCACAAAATGGCATTAATACAGGGTTGAAGCCTGTTGAAAAAACAAGCTGGAATTCAGGGGGAATTCCATACCGGTATCTATGACCATGCACAGATGCTTTTTGAATATTATGGATCACTTGTAAAACTATTTTCTTTCCTTTGGTAACCATTAATAACTACCGTGACTACATTATTCGGACAAACATTAAGTGAAATTTCCAACTGGGCCAATGCTAAAGGATTGCCAGTCTACCGGGCTAAACAAATTGCCCAATGGCTGTACCAGAAAAATATTACATCTATTGATGACATGACCAACCTGCCGTTATCAGTGCGCGACATGATGAACGAAGAGTTTGAATATGGCCTGTATGGGCCGGTCAGGGTAAGTGAATCAACCGATGGTACAAAAAAATATCTTTTTCCTGCCGGAGAGGGCAAATTCATTGAGACAGCATATATTCCTGAAGAAAAAAGGGCAACCCTTTGTCTTTCGACCCAGGTAGGTTGTAAGATGCGATGCCAGTTTTGCATGACGGGTAAACAGGGGTTCAGTGGTAACCTCGACAGTTCCAGGATACTCAACCAATTCAAGAGCCTCCCTGAATTTGATAAGCTAACCAATATTGTCTATATGGGGATGGGTGAACCACTTGATAACCTGGATGAGGTGATGAAAAGCCTGGAAATCATTACATCGGATTGGGGTTTTGGCTGGAGCCCGCGCAGGGTCACGGTATCAACCATCGGTTTGTGGCCTGCTGTAAAAACTTTTGTTGAAAATACCCGCTGCCACCTTGCTGTCAGTATGCACAGCCCGTTTGAACAGGAAAGGCAGGAATTGATGCCCATGCAAAAAAAAGTACCCCTGAAAAAAATTGTTGACTACCTGAAGGATACAACTTTTGAAAACCAGAGACGGCTGTCATTTGAATACATCATGTTCAGGAACTTCAATGATACAGCCAGACACGTTAACGAGATCAGCAGGTTGCTGAATGGATTAAAATGCCGCATCAACCTCATCCGTTTTCACGAAGTACCTGGTATGCCTTTCAGGACATCGGATGATAAAACGATTGAAAAATTCATGATCGCCCTGAATAACAAAGGGATCAGGACTACCATCCGTGCTTCCCGTGGACAGGATATTGAGGCTGCCTGCGGGTTGCTGTCAACACAGGGGAAGAAAGGGAAATAAATAATCCTGCATGGGTTCCAGGAATAAATTATAATGTTTGATTCAATTGTCTGTATTCAATTTTTAATTTCAGGTCGATTTTCCGTTTATTATTTTTATTTATCTTTGCCCCGCAATCAAATTTAACCAACATGGACGATTATCCTGCGAGTTGTTGCTTTTTAATCTGATTTGCAGGAGGCATCCTTTTAGCGCCTCCGGCAGATCACAAAGACGGAGGTGAGCATGATAACATATTTTATTAAAGACGATACGGGGCTGGCAGTTATTCCGAATTATAAGAAAAACTGTTGGGTAAATGTAGAAAACCCTACATCTGAAGAAATCAATATTTTATCCGGTATTTTTGGGATTCCTGAAGAATTTATCACTGACGTTCAGGATATTGATGAAAGGTCACGTCTGGAAATAGAAGACAAGTGGCTCATGATGATCATACGTATTCCGGTGCACCAGGAAAAAAACGGAGTTCCTTTTATTACCGTTCCGTTGGGTGTTTTGATCTCTGACGAGAACATTATTACTATTTGTCAGCACGATAATGAAGTCATTCCCATGTTCCTCCGGCAGTCAAAGATTAAAAAGGCCGCATTTAATGATCAGCTTGAGTTGATCTTTAGTATTTTTCTCCTGTCGTCCACGCTTTACCTGCGCTATTTGAAACAGATAAACATCCAGACAACCAAAATCGAATCCGACCTGCAGCAATCTACTCAAAACAAAGACCTGCACAGGTTGCTGAATATGGAAAAATGCCTGGTTTATTTCATCACTTCTTTGAAATCAAACGAGATAGTAATAGCAAAATTAAAAACCAGCAGGTATGTAAAACTGAACGAAGACCAGGAAGACCTGTTGGAAGATGTTGCTATTGAAAATAAACAGGCCCTGGAAATGGCCAATATTTACAGCGATATCCAGAGTGGTATGATGGACGCTTTTGCTTCCCTTATTTCCAACAATCTGAACGTAGTTATGAAGCGATTGACATCTATTACCATTATATTGATGATCCCCACTTTGATCGCCAGTTATTATGGGATGAATGTCCCCAATTACCTTGAAGATAACGGTTTTGGTTTTGTCGGGATCATAGTGGCTTCAGCATTACTGGCATTTGGGGGTGTCTTCATGTTCAGAAGGCTAAAGTGGTTTTAATTCCATTTCTACATATTTTCTTTTGAGTTCCAGTTATCTGTTTTACCGGCAGAAATAAGCCTTTAAAAAATCATGGATAGGCCTGTCTTTTGGTCAACCCGAACTTTATAATTATCTTTTCTTATAACAATTATGGGTTTAATTTATAATTTTACCCCATTGATAAAACTACATTTAAAAGAAGTTTGTTAACATGATAACAAAAGAATTGTTGGATCCCCGTAGTATTGCTATTGTCGGGGCATCAGAAAATATTGAAACTCCCGGTGGAAGGATTTTAAAGAACCTGCTGGATCACAATTTTAAAGGTCAGCTTTATGGTGTGAACCCCAAAAGCAAAGGTCAGGTTCAGGGAGTAGATTGTTTCAAACATGTATCTG
>CAZVAY010000009.1:0-22592 GCA_964625265.1 uncultured Sphingobacteriales bacterium
TCATTGGTCCAGCTGCCGTACACGAGCAAGGTCCTCATGCCTGTAATAGGTTTTCACCTTTATTCCTTCGTAGGTATTCCAGATGAGTTTCTTTTCATAATCCGCACCTTTTAAATCAGCTATAATCTTTTTTTCCCAATCAGATGTTGAAACGGGAGGGAAATCTTTTATAAGGTTTATTTCTTTTTCCATTCAAATAATTTAACAGTTTCAATCTGTTATTCTATTCACGCAATAGATTCCAGACTGTTTCAAATGAGCTTCAAATGTAAAAATCCATTCCAATAACCGGCAATAGTTTTCGAACGAATATTAACATTTTTTCCATGAGATAGATCAATTGAATAAGAAGGCTATATGTCAATGCATTGGTTCAGGAAGTTGTTAAACGGGTACATGGTTTTGAACACATCCATTATTTTCCTTACTGATTCTTTGCTGGAAATTTCTGCATCTGTCAGATTGTGCCCTACTGCATAACTTTTGAACTTTATTAACTCTATGTCCGGAAAATCAGGGTCAAAACCTTTGGGCGGCCTTTTTAACTTATCAAAATCCATTAGTTCAAACATAGCAGCGAATTTTTTGTCATTAAGAATGGCCTTAAATGAACCTGTATCAGAATATATTTTGTGCCGAATGGAGGACAGAACATCTTTATCCGGCATATACACCCCACCGCCTGCAAAAGATTTACCCGGCTCGATATGGATATAATATCCGGCAAGAATGCCTTTTCGCCCTCCTTTGGCCAGATAGGCCCCCATGTTGGTCTTATAGGGTGTCTTGTCTTTTGAAAACCGTGTATCCCTGTAAATCCTGAACAATGTTTCCTTAGGAGATAAATTCCCCAAAGACTTATCAAATCCTGAAACTTCGCTGATTATAATTTCAATGAGGTTTAGAAACCTTTCCCTTGCATTTTCATATTTAGCTTTATTTTCATTGAACCATTCCTTGTTGTTATTTTTTTTCAACTCCTTAAGAAAACTTATGACTTCCTTCATATTAATCTGGTTTAGATGTTTCTAAAACCGGATATCTTTATTTCAAAGAAAGAATGGCAAGGGCAATAATAGCCAGGCCGACACCGATTTTGTTAAACAAATTTAGCTTTTCCCTGAAGAATAACCATGCAACAACGACCGTGAACATGACTATGCCAATATGATTAATGCCAAATGCCACAGGACTTGAAAATCTGCTTTTGTTCAGGGCGTTTACAAAAAAATACAAGGTACCAAAATTGGCAATGCCTAATCCTGTGCCTAAAATGAGTGTCCATTTTGTAAAAATATCCTTCACTCCATTTCGTTTCATGATGCTGATAGCAAAGCCAATTAAAAATGAAATCGAAAATAATACGACTGTAAAGGCGGGTAATGAATTGCCACGTAGATATACGGCCTGCGCATACTTGATTGACGAATCAATGAATCCTGCACCAAAGAAGATGATCACAGGCAGGAATCGGTATGGCCGTGCAATATTTTCTTTTTCTTTCCGGTACAAAATGAGAAATAAAGAGGCAATGGCAAGAATAAGTGCGACAATTTTGTAAATCGTTATTTTATCGTTGAAATAGATTATAGAAAAAAGGATAGGGATCACCACAGCAAGCCGCCCTGAGAGAGTTGTTATTGAAATCCCTGCTTTTTGTGTTGATACCCCGATTAAATATAACATTATGATAAAAAGTACACCGATAAAAATGGCTATTGGAATATAACCGGTTTCATTTTGTGTGAAAAAACCTTTGGGAATCAATAAAAACCCGGTCACTGCAGCAACAAGATAATTGACTACAATAGCTCCAAATGTATGGGCTTTTTTAAGCTCCATTAATTTGAAGAATATTGCAATGAGTGTTGATGATGTAATACTCAATAGCAGGTAAACCATATCCCCTTGATGTTAGGCAAAAAAAAGAGTTCAAGGTACTGTGCTTCCCCTGAACTCATGAAAAAACTACTCTTCTCTCAAGGCAAATGTATAAATAAAATGCGTTTGACAATACTTTTTAACCCGTATTTTTATCACAATAACTGTGGATAACGATATATGCAAGTATCAATTAATGATTTATTGGGCGTTGTTACCATGAATATTATTTCAAATCTACCGGAAATTACCGATGATCATAATTGGCTGGTAATCTTTTGTAACTTTGCAAAGAAGATAAAGTCATTAAAATGAAACAAACATGAGCTTTTTAAATCAAACCTTGCTTGTAGACAGGCAGGAGGTTCACAAACAAAAATGATTAAAATAAGTTCAAGAGGGAGAGGAGTGGTAACCCCGGATACTCGGGATTTTCTAATTTTAAAGTAGTTTTTATTTATCATTTACAAATTTTAAACAGATGAAAAAGATCCTTGTGTTATCAGTGGTTTTAGCAGGAATTACCCTGGGTTTTTACTCATGTCAGAAAGACAGCAACCCGCCACCTATTAATATTTTCTCCGTTAAGGATGATATCAATTTAGGTAAACAGGTTAAAGAAGAAATTGAATCGAACGATACCTTATACCCAATCCTTGACAGCGCTACTTACCCCGAAGCTTATGCACATATTTACAGTATTCGCGATAGCATCCTGAATTCAGGAAAAGTAACACACAAAGATGATTTCCCCTGGTATATTCGAATTGTCCATCTTGATACAGTTATCAATGCTTTTGCATGCCCGGGAGGGTATATGTATTTTTATACAGGCATCATCAAGACATTAGATAATGAAGCCCAGTTTGCCGGGGTTATGGCACACGAAATGGCACATGTTGAAAGAAGGCATTCCACAAGCCACCTGACTAAAGTTTATGGAATCAGTGTTTTACTTTCGGTAATGGTTGGTGACGACCCTGGCCTTGTAGCACAAATCACAGCCAGTTTACTCGCACTAAAATTTAGTCGTGACAATGAGTATGAAGCTGATGAATTTGCCGTGAGATTTTTATACGAAACCTCATACAATGCGCCATCGTTGGGCGATTTCTTCACAAAACTTGAGGGGCTCCCACGCCCGCCTGAGTTTTTGAGTACTCACCCTTCCCCTGAAAATAGGTTGGAAAAGATTAATGAGCATTGGCAAAACCTGGGTGGAAAATCAGGAGAGCTCTATGAAAACAGATACCAGGATTTTAAAAACAGCTTACCCTAAATCAAATGCCTGATAAGAAACATACTGAGATAAAAGAAATGGGTGAATTCGGTTTGATCAATCACCTGACGAAGAATTTTAAGATACGAAACAAAAGCACCCTGAAAGGAGTCGGAGATGATTGTGCAGTTATTGACGCAGGAAACAGGAAACTGCTGGTTTCCACCGACATGCTGGTTCACAAAGTTCATTTTGATCTGATGTATACTCCTGTCCGTCACCTGGGTTATAAATCCGTTATTGCAGGTATTTCAGACATTTATGCGATGAATGGTCTGGCTGAACAAATATTTGTCAGCGTGGCTATCAGCAATCAGTTCTCGGTAGAGCTGCTTGAAGAACTATACGCAGGGATGACAACTGCCTGCGAAAAATATCAGATAGACTTTGCAGGAGGTGATACTACCACTATTGAATCCGGCCTGGTTATTAATGTAACTGCCACCGGGTTTGCCAGCGAAGAAGATATCGTATATCGTTGTGGTGCATCAAAAAACGAAATTATCTGTGTTACCGGTGATCTTGGGGCAGCATTTACCGGTTTGCTGGTTTTGCAGCGTGAAAAGAAAGTATTTCAGGCAAACAGCAGTATGCAACCTGAACTGGATAAATATCCATATATCCTCAGGAGGGTGTTAAAACCTGAAGCAAGAAAAGACGTTGTGGGAATATTCCATGATATGGGTATAAAGCCCACAGCCATGATGGATATATCGGATGGATTAAGTTCCGAACTCTTCCATATCTGTACCCAATCCGGTTGTGGATGTAAGATTTTTGAAGAAAAAATCCCCATTGACCCAGAAGCCTTTAATACAGCAAGGGAACTCAATATGGATCCTGTAACCTGTGCTCTGAATGGCGGGGAAGACTATGAACTCCTTTTTACACTGAAGCAGGAAGACTATCAGAAAGTTGAGAAGCACCCTGATTTTACCGCTATTGGCCATATTACCGATCCGGACAACGGTATTAAACTCATCACCCGGTCCGGTAATGAATATCCTCTTGAAGCCCAGGGTTGGCAATCCTTTAAAGAAAGCACAGAATGAGACCAGGTCTTGCCATTATTACCCTTATTATTTTCCAAATCCAGTTTTCTCAGGCACAAATAAAATCTTTTGAGGTAATAACAAAAGAATGTACTCCGCACTTTCCGACTGAAGTAAACCTCAAATACCCGGTGCAGGCATTAAGTGTCGTTTTACCCATTGATATTTCTTATCGGGGCAGTCTCATAATCACTCCCGGAAATGACACCATCCGGCTGGTTTCTGAAGAAGAAGACCTGATCAACAGGGCATTGATAAAAAGCAATATTTCAGCATTGGTTTATTTTAACCATCCTGTTTCAAGTTTCTCTTATTTCAATAATTCAGATTTATCGTCAATTACTTTTCATCTTTACAATCCCGGAGATATTGTAAAACGCAGAATGCCTGAAACTGAAAATACAACTAATTGCGACAAACCCACCATGATAAGCCAGGATGAATGGCGGGCCGGACTGCTTCCTCCTTCGCATGGCCCTGAATATACGGTTCCCGAACACATAATTATTCACCATTCTGCTACGCTTAACAATGCTGAGGCCAGGCAGGTTGTTCGAACGATATATATTATGCACACACAAACCAATGGGTGGAATGATATTGCATACAACTATCTGGTAGCAGGGGATGGAACAATTTTCAGAGGCCGTGACGGCCAGGGTGTATACGAAGAAGATTTTGTCAAAGGCGCACATTTTTGTTCGAAAAATTCAAATACACTTGGTATCTGTATCCTCGGTACTTACGTTGATGTACCACCCACCCCGGAAGCTATACAGGCGCTTAAAGATATAATAGCCTGGAAACTATACAAAGACAATATTAGTCCCATTGATAGCTCAATCCACCCAAAATACTCAGGGACGAAATATCTTGATGTCATTGCAGGGCACCGTGACGGTTGCGCGACAGCCTGCCCTGGAGACAGTATCTATGTGCTACTGCCCGGACTCAGAAACCAGGTTAAAATCATTGTTGATGGCTGTTCGCAAACAAATTCAATACATTCTTCAGGACTTCAAAGCTTGTCCTGCCGCTTTTCGAATATCAGCCAAACTCTGATTGTTACTTCAAAAAACCCGCAACAGGTTAAAAGTGTTGACCTGATATCATTGAACGGAAAAATAATCTATTCGGAAACTCCTGACAAGAAAACTCCTTTTACTATTCTCTTACCAAAGTTACCTCACGGGATGTACCTGGTAAAACTAAACACAAATACCGGCTTTAAAACAGCCCTGATCTCTACCATGCCATAACCACAATACCCATTAACACCAGGGATACACCGGCAGAAATTCCAAATCCGGTTAAGCCACCGGTCAAAATATTTTTCTTTTTGATAGAAGTTGCTTTCTTATAAAAGGCCTCCCTGTATGCAGGGATTTCTAACATTTCAGGTTGCGGATGGTTGATGTATTTATCTGAAGGAGGTTTATTCCCCGCAATTAGTCCGGCAATTATTCCGGCAGGTAAATAAAGAAAGGTTACTCCGGCCATTGTCCAGAATGTTGTTTTGGGATTATAATAGGTTTCAGCATCCCTGAACCCTAATAGGTAAAATCTATCCGAATTATACTCATTGATGGCTAAAAAACTTTCCGGTTTTTCAAATCCTTTGCCCGAACTGGCATAAGAAACCAATGCAACTTCATTAAAAGGGAAATTATAGACTACTTTACCCGAATCAAGCTGGATCAGAATTGTATATTTTTCTCCGGACACACTCAATATTTCCCCTTCATAAAGCTCTCCGGCTGTTGTAATGATCATATCATTTGACACAACCCTTTCATCCTCATAAAACTCTTCAACAATTCCGTTCTCGTAAACAATAGATTTCACCTTGCTCTTATCAAGGATGTAAGGCCCTTCTGTCCTGTTTGAATAAGGTCGATAAACTACTTCATCCTGATTTATTTCGGTCACCACTGCCGGTATCACTGATCCATTCAAAAGATAAATTTTATCCTGTGAAAAGGCTGTTATTGTTAGCATACCGATAATAATGGAAAGTAAAAATTTCATGCACGCTTATTTGGGTCAAAAATACTTATTCTTCAGGAATTCTATAATTACTTTATCATTTAAGGGGTTTTGTTGTTCTGACGAAAATGCAATGCTATTTTGGGTATTTTTTTCATTTGTTAATGTGTAAATTCAACTGAAAAAAATTCAATTACTTTTGAAATAAATTGAATCAATGGATATTTATTTTTACGAGGCATTTGAAGAAGAAGAACGACAGATCAGGGCATATATCCCTGAACACATAAAAGCCGGGTTTACCTGGAAAACCATACAGGAAACAGGGCATACTGCTCCACTTGCCAAAATCATTAGTACAAGGACACAATCAGTGATACCTGAAAGCTGGGCTGAAAAGACAACTGCCATCCTGTCAAGAAGTACCGGATATGATCATCTGATTGATTATCGTCAAAAAGCAAAGCAATGCCCTGATCTTGGTTACCTTCCGCTGTACTGTTACAGGGCTGTAGCCGAACAGGCGATGATGCTCTGGATGATGTTGCTTCGTAAAATGCCCTTGCAAATAAGTAATTTCCACAATTTCCACCGTGATGGCCTGACCGGGCGGGAAGCAGAGCACAAAACCCTTCTGGTAGTGGGCGTAGGCAACATCGGGTCTGAAATCTGCCGCATTGGCCTGGGAATGAACATGAAAGTATTGGGAGTGGATATTGATGTCAAACATCCTGAGTTTGATCATGTTTCCATTGAAGAAGGTATTTGTCAGGCTGATATCATTGTTTCAGCCATGAACCTTAACAAAACAAACTTTGGATATTTTAATACTGTGTTGCTGAAAAAAGCTAAAAAAGACGCTGTATTTGTCAATATTTCCCGTGGTGAAATTTCCCCCTCAACAGAATTATTGAAAGTGTATAAATCAAGCCACCTGGCCGGTATTGCCCTTGATGTCTACGACCACGAAAAAGAACTTGCCAATGCGCTCCGTAACAAAATAAAATCTAACGACCCTGAAGTGATGGCCACCCTGGAACTGGCTCAAATGCCCAATGTGATCCTGACACCACACAACGCCTTTAACTCTGCCGAAGGTGTTGACCGAAAGGCAAGACAAAGTGTTGAACAAATGTTGAATTTCCTTGACAAAGGAAAATTCATATGGGAGGTTCCCCAAAGCTGAATTTTTTAATCTGATTTTTATATTCAGCGGTTTGTCTGATTATTAGTATCTTCGAATAATCAGTCAGTTCCTGAACCATGTTGAGCACAATCAAAGAATACCCATGGCAAAAAGTGCCTTTGATAAGGGCATTATTACCCTTTGTGGCAGGAATCACCATTTATTTCCAGTTTCCGGACATCCCCGTAATATGGCAGGTTTCAACGGTTTTGGTGGGTTTTATTAGCTATTCCTTCCTGGTCATATTCCACAGGAAAACAAGTTATTCCCACCGCTATGTGCATGGGGTTGTTTTCAGCCTGGCCTTTTTGTGTGCCGGATATCTTTACTGCTTTGCCAGGCAGGATATTAACCAGAAGACCCATTTCACCAAACATGAAAGGAAAAACACGATGTGGGTTGTCAAAGTAAGTGAAATTCCTGTTGAAAAAGCCAAAACCATTAAGGTCAATGTGCGTGTGACCCTTGCTATCAAAGGAAACAAGGTTGTTCCGGTTAACGGTAAGAGTATCTTTTATTTTTCAAAAGACAGCCTGGCAAAAATACTAACATACGGAGACCGGATACTTGTCAGAACACACCTTTCCAGGATCGAAGGGGCCAAAAACCCGGGACAGTTCAATTACAGGAAATTTTTAATAGCTAAAAGAATTCACAGGCAGGCATTTGTTAAAAGCGGGAACTGGCAAATCATCGACCACGTGCAAGGGGGAATTACAGGAGATTTGATCGCACTTCGAAAGAAAATACTTGATAAAATCGATATGCTGATCACTGATAAAGATGAGTCTGCTATAGCTTCGGCACTTTTGGTAGGATACAAGGAAGAAATGAGCAATGCAGTTAGAGATTCATTCTCCAGCACAGGGGCCATGCATGTCCTGGCCGTGTCGGGTTTACATGTGGGTATCATATTCCTGATCTTTAGCTGGCTTTTTAAACCATTCAGAAGAGGCCAGTATGGGAAATTCCTTGTCATGATAGGCCTGATCCTGATATTATGGGCTTATGCTTTTCTAACTGGTATGTCCCCATCCGTCTTTCGGGCCTGTACCATGTTTAGCTTTGTTGTTATCGGACAAAACCTTAACCGGGTGACCAATATCTACTCTTCCATCCTTGCCTCACTGATTGTCCTGCTTATTATTGACCCGTTTATGATTAGCCAGGTGGGGTTTCAACTTTCTTATGTAGCGGTGACAGGGATTGTAGCCATCCAACCTTTCATTTACAGTTTATGGAAACCCCGGTTTTGGCTCATTGAAAAGATATGGGCCATCACTGCTGTATCACTGGCTGCTCAGATATCCACCTTTCCCCTGGCCATTTTCTATTTCAATCAGTTCCCCGTGTACTTTTTTATTTCCAACCTGGTGGTAATTCCTGCTGCGATGCTGATCATTATCATTGGCTTGCTTTGGTCTGTACCTGCCTTGCTATTCCCTGGTGTTGTTTCAGAATTATTTGGGTTTCTTCTTAAAAACATCATCCATTTCCTGAATTATTCCATCCTTCAAATTCAGCATTTTCCGGGTGGACTGATACGTGAAATATACCTCACCAGAGCAGGGCTATTTTGTATTTATATCATGATCCTCTTTCTCGTACTTTTTATACTAAAACGTCAATTTAGGTTCTTGTTGCTCTCACTTCTATTCGCAGTTTTTTTTCTTACCGGACATATCATTTGGGATTTCCAAAATCAAAAGTCTGTAAGATGGGTAAGTTATTCCATTCCCGGTCATTCCCTGACAGGTTTTTATGCAGGAAAACAATCTGTATTCTGGGGCGATTCATCCATATTAAATGATTCGACAACGATCAAATACAATACCTGGCGCGACCTCTGGCACCACGGCATTAAAGCCGGGAGTATTACAAAAGTACCTCTTGATTCAAATTTTGAAAACAATTTTGTTAAAATACAGCATAACCTTGCCCAGTTTAATAATGTACTTATTTATACACCGGATAGTAAAGTAATTCTTGACAAGCTCCCTGAGGAACTGCAGCCCGATTTCCTTGTTTTGAATCAAAGGGTATATATTGAATTTGATACATTGGATAATGACTGGGACAACCGATTGATCCTGGATGCTTCATTCCCCTGGCGAAGGCTTAATTTCCTACGAAAGAAACTGGACAAAGCAGGAGTACAGTATTTCGACCTTGACAAAAACGGGGCTGTTATTCTAAAAAGAAATCTTTCCGGGTGGGTTGCATCTTATTGAAGAATATGCAGAAAGTATTTGCCAACCCAAAGAATTAGATGAACTTTGCCGTATAAATTGATAATTATGTACAGAACACATAACTGCGGTGAATTAAGGCTTCAAGACCAGGGACAAAAAGTTGTGCTGAGCGGATGGGTACAAAAATCCAGAGACCTCGGTGGCATGACCTTTATTGACCTCCGCGACAGGTATGGTATTACTCAACTGGTATTTAACATGGATACCCATTCATCCTTGTGTGAGTTTGCACGCAAGCTGGGCAGGGAATTCGTCATTCAGGCAGAGGGTAAAGTAACGGAGCGCAGCAACAAAAACAAGAACATCCCCACAGGAGATATTGAAATAGAAGTAGCCCGTCTGGCCGTTCTGAATGAAGCGAGAACGCCCCCTTTTACAATCGAAAATGATACGGACGGAGGTGAAGAACTCCGCATGAAATACCGCTATCTTGACATCAGGAGGACACCGGTAAAAAACAACCTGATACTCAGGCACAAGGTAGCCAAAGAAACCAGGGATTATCTCGACTCTGCCGGGTTTATTGAAGTGGAAACCCCAGCATTGATCAAATCAACTCCCGAAGGTGCCAGGGATTTCCTGGTCCCGTCAAGGCTTAACCAGGGAGAGTTTTATGCTTTGCCTCAATCCCCCCAAACATTCAAGCAACTACTCATGGTAGCCGGGCTCGACAAATACTTTCAACTGGTAAAATGCTTCAGGGACGAAGACTTCCGTGCCGACCGCCAACCTGAATTCAGCCAAATTGACTGCGAAATGTCGTTCGTTACCAGGGAGGATGTACTGACTACATTCGAAGGGCTTGCCAGGCACCTTTTTAAGTCTGTACTGGATATTGAAATCAATGACATCCCCCGGATGACCTATGCCGAAGCCATGGCAAAATACGGGAGTGACAAACCGGATATCCGCTTTGAGATGACCTTTCATGATCTTACGGAATTAGCCAAAGGAAGCGGCTTTAAAGTGTTTGACGAAGCTGAATACATTGCCGGTATTTGTGCCCCCGGATGTGCCGTTTATTCGAGGAAACAACTTGATGCATTAACCGATTTTGTAAAGAAACCACAAATAGGTGCCAGGGGAATGGTTTATGTCAAAGTGAACGAAGATGGCACCTATAAATCATCGGTAGACAAATTCTATACTGAAACCCAACTGGCAACCTGGGCCGCTCACATGAATGCCCAAAAAGGCGATTTACTTTTAATTCTTTCCGGCCCGGTAAAACAAATCCGTCATGCCTTGGGAGAGCTCAGGCTTGAAATGGGCAAAAGGCTCGGATTGCGCAAGGAAAACGAATTCAAACCACTTTGGGTTGTGGATTTTCCACTACTTGAATGGGATGAAGAAACAAAGCGATTTTATGCCATGCATCATCCCTTTACTTCACCACTTGAGGAAGACCTACACCTACTTGAAAAGGAACCCGGTATCGTCAGGGCCAATGCCTATGACTTTGTCATCAACGGAGTTGAAATCGGTGGTGGCTCCATCCGAATCCATAACCGGGACCTGCAACAAAGGATGTTCAAGCTGCTTGGGTTCACAAACGAAGAAGCTCAGGCACAATTTGGTTTCCTGATGAACGCCTTTGAATACGGTGCACCACCACATGGGGGTATTGCTTTCGGCTTCGACCGTTGGGTAGCTATGTTTGGCGGTGGAAATTCAATCCGTGATTTTATTGCGTTTCCCAAAAACAATGCAGGCCGGGATGTGATGATTGACAGCCCCTCCCCGGTTGCGGATGACCAACTCAATGAACTGGGGCTAAAAATAACGGATAAGAATTCCGGGAACTAATAACCAGGGCTCCAGAGGAGATGATGCCCATTCAGCCTTTTTATTATTTTAAGGGGGCTGCAAATATTTTGAATAATAAAACTATTCCGGTGTTTGCTATGTATGCATACCGCCATCGACACTCAGAACCTGGCCGGTAATATAACCCGAAAGGTCGCAAGCAAGAAATACACAAGCATTGGCCACATCTTCAGGCTTTCCACCCCTCCGAAGTGGGATCTGCTTTGCCCATTCTTTCCTGACTTCTTCCGACAAGGCAGCCGTCATATCTGTTTCTATAAAACCCGGGGCAATAGCATTTACCCTGATATTTCGTGAACCTATTTCCTGAGCAACTGATTTTGTAAATCCAAACAACCCGGCTTTTGAAGCAGAGTAATTAGCCTGTCCGGCATTACCGCTCAGGCCTACTACCGAACCCATATTGATAATGGCCCCTGCCCTGTTCTTCATAAACTGTGGCAAGAAGGCTTTTGTCATATTGAATACCGATTTCAGGTTTACTTTCAAAACCAAATCCCATTGGTCTTCCGACATCCTCATTAACAGGTTATCGCGGGTTATTCCAGCATTATTCACCAGAATTTCAACAACACCAAATTCTTCAGCCACTTGTTTGGCCAAAGTTTCAGCAGACTCAAGAGAACTCGCATCTGAAGCATAACCTTTCGACTTTACACCCAAAGCCCGGATTTCTTTTTCAACATTTTCCATGTTTTCATCCCTGGCCAGGTCTGTGAAAATAACATTCGCCCCTTCAGAAGCAAGTTTTAAAGCGATGGCTTTACCAATACCTCTTGATGCACCTGTAACCAGCGCTGTTTTTCCTTCCAATAATTTCATAATCCGGATTTTAATTTTAAAAGTACAAATTTACAATTAACAGCTTTATGCCAACTGAAATTCAAAAAGTTATTTCATTCACAAGCTATGTAATTGATATCATATAGCTAATCAGTCTGCCATATTCTTTTCTATAAAATCAATCAGGGAATGAATGACTTTGATGTGGATTTCCTGGACACGGTCAGAATAGGTGGAATAAGGGGCCCTGATCTCAATATCTACAAGTTTTGATATTTTGCCGCCATCTTTGCCTGTCAACCCAACGACTTTCATTTTCTTATTATGGGCTGTATCCACAGCATTGATTACGTTGGCCGAATTACCGCTGGTACTGATAGCCAATAAAACATCACCCTCCTGGCCTAATCCTTCAATGAAACGTGAAAACACTTTATCATATCCATAATCATTGGCAACGCAGGTGAGGTAAGAAGGATCAGAGACAGCAATGGCTGAAATACTTTTCCGGTGGCCTTTAAAACGGCCTGTCAGCTCCTCACAAAAATGCATGGCATCCGACATGCTCCCGCCATTGCCACAGGCAATGATTTTTTTCCCATTGTTAACCGCATTGACCATCAAAGTTCCTGCTTCGTGAACAGCTTTCAGATTGGCGTTGTCCGAGATAAATTTTTCCAGGACAGCCATTGCTTCATCAAAATTCTTTCTGATCGAATCCATTATTCTGTATGTCTTTTCCTGAATTCTTCCAAACCGGATTTCAGGAAGTTATAAAATTCCTCTGACTCCGTATATCCTCTTGGCTCATTCAGACTTGTTTCATCGTGGTCCATCAGCACATACCATGGTTGTGAATTACGCTGATAACGGCTTGCCTCCAGATCACTCCATTTATTACCATAAGTACGGATCTTTTTCATTTTGCCACTGGCATCACTTTCATACTGCTGGTCTTCAGGGAGTTTTGTTTTATCATCCACATAGAGTGAAACCAACACATATTCATTCTGTATCAGGTCAAAGATTTTGGGTACTACCCAAACATAATCTTCCATTTTCCGACAATTTACACAAGTCCACCCGGTAAAATCAATCATGACAGGTTTCCCAACCGATTTTGCGTAAGCCAGGCCCTCGTCATAATCATGGAAGCATTGTAAACCATGCGGACATTCTTCCTTTCCTACTGCCAGTGCCTTACCTCCTTCCCCTGCTGATGCCGCAACAATGGAGGGTGTTTCTTTTACCCATTCTTTATAGTGTGCCGGAGGCGCCAGGCCTGTTGTAAGTTTGACAGGAGCTCCCCAAAGCCCGGGTACCAGATATAGGGCAAAGGCAAAAAAGAAAATGGCCAGAATGAGACGTGTTACACCCAAATATGGCAGATCGCTGTCGAGTTTGAATTTCAACTTGCCAATCAGGTAAAGCCCTGTGAGGGTAAATATTACAATCCATAACGACAGGAATATCTCACGTTTCAGAATACCCCAGTGATAGGCAAGGTCAACATTGGAGAGGAATTTCATGGCCAGTGCCAGTTCGAGAAATCCCAGCACAACTTTAACGGAATTAAGCCATCCCCCCGATTTGGGTAAGCTGTTCAGCCACGATGGGAAGATAGCAAACATAGTAAAGGGCAATGCCAGCGCAATGGAAAAGCCCAACATACCAACGATTGGGCCCATGTTGTGCCCGGAAACTGCTGCTTCAACGAGCAATGAACCGATAATAGGGCCGGTACAAGAAAATGAAACAAGCACCAGGGTAAAAGCCATGAAGAAAATTCCTATCAGTCCTCCCCTTTCGGCTTGTTTATCGGCCTTGTTCACCCAGCTTGACGGAAGTGTAATTTCAAACGCACCAAAAAATGATGCAGCAAAAATGACAAACAGGATGAAAAATGCCATATTGAATATGCCGTTGCTGGCAAGGATGTTCAGGCTGTCGGAGCCAAATGCTTTGGTGATACCGAAACCAAGAATAACGAAAATAACAATGATAGAAAGCCCATACAGCAAAGCCTGTGATATGCCTTTTGTTTTACCACCCGTTTGTTTGGTGAAAAAGCTGACAGTCAACGGGATCATGGGATAGAAACAAGGCATCAGGATGGCCAGCAGGCCACCGATAAACCCGGCAATAAAAATCCCCCATGGGCTTCTGCCATCCGATGAGTCGGCTGAAGCAACAACAGCCCCTGTTTCCAGTGAAAAATCTTCGGTGAGGGGAAGGCATTGATGGTCATCGCAAACCATGTAATCAACATATCCCTTTAAATTGGCCAAATCACCCTTGAACTCTATTTCTTGTTCAAATTCAGCTGTGCCTTCAAAGTACTCCACATCCATTTCGAAAATTGAATCAAATACGGAAATGAGCTCCGATTTTTGAATCAGCTCCCGATTGGGTGTGATATCCTGTCCTTCTTCGAAGAACAATTTTGTGGGTTTTGGGCCTCCTTCCGGTAAGGTGGACGAATAGAGATGCCAGCCTTCTTCGATAGTAGCAGTAAGTTGGATGGTCGCTTTTCCCCGCTTGATATCAGTCAGCTTAATATCCCAATGAACCGGGTCTTCCATGGTTTTTTGTGCTGACTCAAAAAGCGGTTCCAGGTTAAAGATAAAATCTTCATCCAGGTACTTACATTCCTGGTCGTTACAAATTTGATATTCCAGATATCCTTTTACCTGGGAAAGGTCGCCTTTGGTTTTGATTTTCTGAACAAAAACTGCTTCATCAGCAAAAAATCCCAAATCCATTTCAAAGATGGGATCAAATTCTACATGGGGCTTTGTTGCCTCTGTTACTTCACCCACCAACTCCAGATTATTGTTCTTATCAAATTCAAAATGAGGTGGGTTGGGCGTAATGGCAGTCGGGTCATCTGAAGCCACGGTTAAAGAATACAAATGCCATCCGGGGTCTATCTCTGCTTTGAATTTAAGGTCATACTCCCCGGGTGCGGTTTGTTTGGCCTCGTATTTCCAATGTACTTCGTGCTCTGTTTGGCCATAAGACGTGAATGTTAAGCCAATCAGACAGCATAGAACAACTAATTTTATTTTGCTTTTCATCATTTGCTTTTATTCTTCAACAACTTTATTTCCGTTTTGGTCGATAAAAACAGCTTTTCCTTTCAATGAAGCAGGGATATTTTTTTCAATCAATAGCTTTTGCCCGGTAATCAAAGTAGTGTAGTTACTTTCAGGATTGTTTCTCATCAGGTTGCGCAATTCCTTTCTCTTGATTTTTTTCACCTGTTTGAAATTTTTGCCGCGGTATGCCACATCCGTTCCTTTGAAATCGGAAATGATCAGGTCATTTTTATCCGAATAAGAATCATAACCTACAATATCATTAAATAAATACTGTTTTTTCAATGCCCTGAAATCCCTGCATTTTATTTTTTTATCCCTGTAAAAGTCCAATTGTTTCTTCAGGTGCGCGTAAGCAAATGCAAGGTTTGAGTCTGCATCCATCCTGGTTTTGATAAAATAGTAATATTTATCACCCGAATGTTTCTCAACGGTTTCGAACAGGTCAAAACCTCCAGGATGTGCATTTCCTGCCGATGAAATAATAAAGTTAAGCATCCTGGCCACCCGGATATTATTCTTTTCACTTGCGTCAACTGTCAGGTAGTTAAAGTACATGCCTGCTTTGACCGAGTTATTATCAAACATCCAGGCTTTTTCCTGATTTTGGGGCTTTTCCTTTTTATTCTCTTCATTATTAACTTTCGGAGATCCTTCCGATGACCACATCATAAAGGTTTCAGACAGTTCGCTAACCATGCTGCCATCCATGTTGCCTGATAATACGATCATTGAATTGTTGGGCGTTACCATCCTGGATGCATTTTCAATGACCCTGGCAATTCGTTCTTTCAGGATAAAATCAGGTGTTTCTTCCGGTGACCTTTCCCTCGTTTTTTTTATAACTCCATCAAACAAACCTGCTGATAGCAGCTGGTTCAGGTTAAGCTGGTAGGGATTGGTATATTTTTCGACCTGTGTCATAATTACCCCATCGGGGTTATAACCCATCAGATTGCTTTCAAGCAATAAGGACCTGAAAAGTTCCCTCAGGTTAGTAGCATTGACTTTTGAAATATTTATTTCCAGAATCGCTTTATTTCCTTCAGAATATGATGAATAACTTCCACCGGTAGTGGTCAATAAGGAGGCAAGTTCACCATTCCTGTATTCACTAATCTGGTTGTCGAGAATCTGTGCCAGCATGTCCGCAGCCATTTGGTTAAAAACTGCAGATCCCTGGTCAAGGGTAACGATGAATTTCAGGTTAACAATATCTGATTCCTTATCGGGATTGCTAAGAATAACAAAGCCGTTTTCCAACGTTTTTTTATCGTAATCAGGGAATGGTGGTGCTGACGGTTTTTTAATTCTGGGTGTACCGCCTTGCTGGGGCGTCACTTTCAATAATTCTTCGGGTTTAACATGCGTAATAATGGATTGTAAGCTATGAAACTGGTAATTCGTTTTGCCGGCAACCAAGCCAGCATCCTCCTCCGTTACTACACTACATACCAATTTAGGCCTCATCACCAGGTATTCAGCAGCAAATTTTGGCAATGTCATCAGGTTAATGGTAAATGAAGCCTGTAACTCCTGTTCAAAAAATCCGGGATCAGCGGCATAAAACTCATAATCTCTGAGCATTTTTACTTTCCTGCAACTCTGCTCAAGCCCCTTAATGAGATTGCTATTGTATTGCATAACATAGGCAAACTGCTTATCCATGCCGTTTTGGTTGGGCGTCTGTTCCTTTACTTTCCTTTCAGGCCTTTTCTTTTCGTTCCGATGGTTTTCAAGTTCATCCGGGGCCAGATTTGCTTTCATCAGATAAGAGATAGTATCGTTAATCGTTTTTAATGACACCCCTTCCTTCGCCACAACCCGGATAGTGAATTCTCCTCCTTGCTTATAAGCATGGTGCAATACCTCTATTTCATCAGCCAACTGTCCGGCAACCAGCGTCTCGTAAAGGAAACTCCCTTCTTTATCCAGGTAGTTTGCAAAAATATTGAGGTAAATAGCATCTTCGTGATAGCGTGGCACTGTCCTGTATCTGAGTACCAGCGTTGGTTGTGTGCTTTTTAGCTTAACAGTAATGTAGCGGTCTTTGCTGAACTCTTCTTCGTTTCCCAATGAAACCATATCAACCTGGTTTTGGAACTCTGAATATGTTTTCAGCCCTGAAGGCATTTTGCCAAATTGATTATTGACCGCATCCAAAACATCTTCAGTGGTAACATCTCCTGAAATGGTAATGATCAGGTTATTGACTCCAAACCACTCCTCGTAGAATTTTTTCAGGTCTTCGGGGTAAATGCTTTGTAATTGCCGCCCTGTACCGAAAACAGGCCAGGAATAAGGATAGGCAAAACTATACAAAGCCCTGTGGATAGTTATGGCCTCAAGGCCAAATGGATTATTACCAAAGGAATCGATCATTTCGCCTGTCAGCTCTTCCTTGGCCAGGTCCAGTGCATCCTGGTCCACCCTGTTATTAAAATCCATCAGGTTGTATGCTTGTTGCCAAAGAATATAGTTCAAAAGTCTCCCGGGTGCCTGAATGGTTAGCCCCGATTTGTCCCTGTCGATAAAGGAGTGGTACCAGGCACCATAATTTTTTAACAGGGATAAATTATATTTTGTATCGGTGTAGGCATTTTCGCGGTACATCATTTTGTTGATCAAATAAACCGAACCGGTACGGTCAGCATAATCATTGGCTGAACCAACGCGAAAGGTAAAATCAATAGTAACAACAGGATCAGAATGATCCTCATTAACTATAACAGTAAGCCCGTTATCAAATTCATATTTAGCATAAGGCAATACAGGCTCGTTGTTATTATTTTGGGGAGCCTCAAATTTCTTTGCCAGGTTGTACTGTCCATATACCTGGACTGAAAAAAAACCTAAAATCCAAATTACACTTATCAACTTCTTCATAGGTATCATATTATTTAAAAAGTCCGAAACTGTTCAATTATTATTCCATTCAGATTATTATCCAATTGATTTTTTATTGTCATTTTGTCAACAAAACTTTCTTTGTCTGGTAGGTTGAACCCAGGCTTGCCCTGAGCATACATAGCCCTGTATATGGCTTATCCGGTTGTAACCTGAAAGTTCCTTCTCCATCCGGCTTTGCAGGATTAAATTTTTGTAAAAGTTTACCATCAACAGAAAATAGTTCAAATGCAACCGCTTCATCTGATGCGATATTGGATTTAACTATGATCTTCTGTTCGCGCTTGCTGTAACAAACAGATTTTAAACTGAACTTGCCTGTCACCGGCATGACTTCAGGAATGGCCGAATAACGGGAAATGGGAATTTTGGCCATATAAATATTCAGGTCTCCATCATTTGTACGGCCGTCAGTCCAGAAAGGGATGGCATAGCCTGCCGTTGAAACAACCTGGGTATACTCCCCGATTCCAAAGCTGTTGTTTTTGTTGCCAACAGTGCCAAAATCGGTAGGTTGGTAGCTGACTTTTGTTGGAAAAGTAAAGGTGGCACCATTGTCAAAAGAATGAGCCATGTAATAATGTACCATGTCATTGGTCACCATGTGTTCCGAATGTTTGGCATCGTACCAGCACACTGTCACCACGCCTTGTGGGTTCACATAGATAGTGGAGTAAAACTGGTCGCGGGGGTCGCTCAATGAAGTATTGTGAACGATGATGGGTTCGTCCCAGTTGTCACCGCCATCTGTTGAGCGGCAGAAGTAAATATCTGACCGTGTTTTTTCAGTTGCAAATTTCCCATCAGCCGTGTAAGTGATGTACACATAATTGGGGTCAGACGGGTCAACTGTTGAATAAGGGGAGGGATAAATACGGCTTGAACTGATTCCACGAATATTCAAAGGACGGTGCATGTAGGTGATCATATTCGGGTCAGTAAATGTTTTGCCTCCATCATACGACCTGCTTTCATACAGGGAATTATTGTTGTAAAAATAACTGACATGGACCACCCCGTTGCTGTCAACAGCAATACCGGCAAACTGAATCTTGTTTGAGCCTCCCCCACCTACAATCACGGACTCCGGATTGAAGCGGGCACTGTCGGCAGGTTTTGTTTTTACCACAATAGATTGGGTGTTTTTAGTGGCGTCCACCAGGAAATAGGCAATATAAAGGTTGTTTCTGTATGGGGAATAAGACTGGTCGCAAGCGAGCCATTCCTTATCAGATATAATATTAAAATTGTACGGGAATGTCCCTGCTGAATTTTCAATAAAAGGATCTTCAGGGAAAGTCCAGTTTTCTCCTCCGTCACCTGACCATGCCCACATCATCGACCAGAGTATGGTATCGTTGTCAGGGCCTTTTTTATTCAGGTGAATCCACGAGAAATAAAGTTTTCCGTCAGCATCAAAGGCAAAAACAGGATCACCACCACCACGGATAATATAATTGGTGTCGGGATAACGAGGGTTGAAATCGCTTCTGCGCCAGGTTTCACCAAAGTCGCGGGTATAATAAATGGGGACCAGGGTTTCAAAATATCCTGTTTTCAGTGTCAACTGAATGGGTGACATCACAATATTCCCGGAGTCAGCTGGATTGATTGCTGCATGTACTTCCGATTCGGATACAGGCTCCATACTCACCTGTTTTTCAACAAATGAATCGGCACCGCCCGCTCTAAAATGATAAAGTCGGTTGGCGTTGGCGAATTCTCCGGCCTCATGAGATTTTTCATTCACAATCTCCCTGATCATTTCCGTGGCTGCATTATTAGTCTGTGGAAAAGCTGCTTGTGCCAGGGCAAGGATAAGAATCAATATTAGAGCTGCTGGTTTTCCCATGATAAAAAAGCCTTTATTAACAAGCATATTAGGCGGCAAAGTTATGGTTATCTTTCCATTTGGCATAATCAAAATAAGCTGAAACAGAAATGGATATTTACGCTTATTCCGATTGTACATGAATATTTTTCATTTAAAATTACACACAGGCAAATGAAGAATTTAATGTGAGTGGGATGCGGTTCCGGCTGAAAACATCAATTTTATAATTTCATTAAAAAGAATTTATGTTTTTACAGGAAAAATAAAATTGCAATTTTTGCAAACTAAATATCCGTTTATGCCCATCAAGCCGTTTTCCGATGAATATTTTATGTACCAGGCCCTGGAAGAAGCGATACAGGCTCAAAAGGAAGGAGAAATACCTGTGGGGGCCGTGGTGGTTGCCAAAAACAGGATCATTGGAAAAGGTTACAACCAGGTAGAGCGGCTCCAGGATGTTTCGGCACATGCCGAGATGATCGCAGTTTCAGCGGCAGCCAATTATATGGGTGCCAAATACCTCGAAGAATGCAAAATCTATATAACCCTTGAGCCCTGCCCCATGTGCGCCCATGCCATTGCCTCAGCCCAAATCAGGGAGATATTTTATGCTGTTAAAGACCCCAACAAAGGATTTTCATTATTTACCCCTTCACTATTGCACCCGAAAACTATTGTCAAAACAGGCTTGTTAGCAGAAGAATCCCGGGAGTTGCTCAGGTCTTTTTTCTCACAAAAAAGGAAATAGGCATTTATTTGTAAATTTGATTTGAATTAACACAATATGAATTTTGATGAACTAAAGGATATTCTTTCCAAACCCTGCAAGGTCGTTGTGACGAACCATGTAAGGCCCGATGCCGATGCTATTGGCTCTGCACTGGCGCTGTACCGTTTTCTGTACCAATTCATGAACCTGCAGGTAGAACTGGTTTTCCCTTCCGATTATTCACCTATGTATCGATGGTTTCCCGGCATTAAAAAAGCCCTTGTCTGGGATCGGGATTTAAAAAAGATCAGAAAGACCATTGCTGATGCAGAGCTGGCCATCGTTGTGGATTTTAATGAAATTAGCAGAAATGGTGAAGTTGGCAAGCTCCTGGCCAAAAGGGATATCCCCAAAGTACTGATTGACCATCACACCGAACCCGAAGATGTTTTTGATTACCGGATATGGAGTACATCATTCGCTGCAGCGGCAGAAGGTGTTTTTCATTTCATCAGCGATATTTACCCGGCTGCCTTGCACGACAAAACCATTGCCACCTGCCTGTATGCTGCTATTGTTGCCGACAGTGGTTCATTCAGGTTCCAGTACACCGGGCCCGAAACGCACAGGATTGCCGCCAGGCTGCTTGATACCGGTATCGACCATACGGAAATCCACCGCAGGCTTTTTGATAACTTTTCGGAAAACAAGACCAGGATGTGGGGATTTGCCATTTACAAAAAAATGATGGTCTTACCTGACATTCCTGTAGTACTGATACCCGTTTCGTTAGCGGAATTCAACCGGTTTAAGGGAATCCCCGGTGATACGGAAGGATTGGTTAATTTTCCATTGTCTATGAACAACATTGAAGTTTCTGTATTGATAATTGAAAAAATAGACGTGGTTAAAATCTCCATCCGCTCAAAAACCACCTTCCCTGCCAATGAATTTGCCAGGCATTATTTTGGTGGCGGGGGCCATGTCAATGCTGCCGGAGCAGAGTCCAATGATAACCTGTCTCATACTGTTAAAAAGCTGGAAGAGAATATCAGGGAGTTTTGGGAGCAGTTGAAAAGTTAAGATATATTATCGACCATAAAAATAACACATTTACACAGAATAAGGGATATAATATTAAATTTATGTAATAAAATAAGGGATAAATTACCGATTATTTGTAACAGAATAAGGGATAAGTGGCCTGGTCAACTATTGGGTATTTCGTAGTAACCATGCCACCGGTTTCGGTCTAATGCTGCCACTCCTGTCCCAGCAGAGTCACCTACAAGAGACCCTGATGTGACTAAATTTTGTTAAATCGGATTTATTGAAAAAGAGACACAGAGGTGATAGAAAAAATTTTTGGCTTTAGTAAGATCAGCTATTCATTTTTTAAGTATGATCGTATAAATTCAATCAGATCATTTTTCAATGTATCTGAATAACCAGATTCATTATAAATAATATTATACTCATCATCAAGAATAATAATAGTAGGATAAGCATAAACATGATACAATTCAGAAGCTAGCTTTCTTTGCATCATTAAAGTTGGATAATTTGCTGAAAACCGCTTCTTAAAAGTCATAATTTTTGCACAAGAGGTGTCCAATGGATTAATTCCTAAAACATAAAGTTCATTATTGTTATAATTACTATCTAAATAATTTAATAATGGAATAAATTTTATACAGGGAAAACATGCTGTATAATAAAAATCCAGCAATATAAGTTTTGCTTTAATATCATATAATTGAACAGTATCATATTTCAGGTTAATAAAATTATGTTCAGT
>CAZVAY010000010.1:0-21953 GCA_964625265.1 uncultured Sphingobacteriales bacterium
TTGCCCTGTTTATTACCGTTTCTGTTTGGGGCCAGGTT
This sequence comes from uncultured Sphingobacteriales bacterium, assembly GCA_964625265.1. GTDB lineage: Bacteria > Bacteroidota > Bacteroidia > CAILMK01 > JAAYUY01 > CAYNBC01. The sequence goes on from CAZVAY010000010.1 coordinate 39, forward strand.
CCTGAAAAGCCCCAACCCCCCAGGCTGTTGAATGATTATTCCGGATTGCTCAGCCCGGAGGAACAGCAGGTTCTTGAATATAAACTGGATACTTTCAGCCGTTCTACTACAACACAGATCGTCATTGTTATTGTGGATGACCTGGGCGGATATGAACCTTCTCAATTTGCCTACGAATTAGGTGAAAAATGGGGCGTAGGCAAAAAGGGTTTTAATAATGGGGTTGTTATACTGGTGAAGCCAACGGGAGGTGCCGGAGAGAAAAAAACATTCATTGCAACAGGCTATGGACTTGAAGCAGTTATTCCCGATGCTATTGCCAAACGAATAGTAGAGCAGGAAATGATACCCATGTTTAAGCAAAACCGTTTTTTTGACGGACTGAATTCAGCAACCGATGTGATCATGTCGCTGGCAGCCAAAGAATTTACCCCGCAGGAATATGTAGATGCAACACCGGCACCTAAACGCTCACCTGGCTATTTCTTTCTGGTTGTAATAGTTATCTGGCTCATCATTCGAATGTTTAGTGTTCGGTCCTATGCTTCAACAAACAGGATCCCGTTCTGGACAGCCCTATGGCTGCTCAGTAGTACCAGCCGTTCACATGGTGGTGGCTTTGGTAATTTCTCTTCTGGAGGCGGTAGCTTTGGTGGATTTGGAGGATTTGGCGGTGGAAGCTTTGGCGGTGGCGGTGCCGGTGGAAGTTGGTAAGCCGAGTGCTTAGATGTTAGTTTATAAACTTCAGAACTAAGTACCTTGATACTTAGTGATAATGAGCTGTTATCAACCAAGGCAGGTTGAAAAATTCAATCACTCATTCCCTTTTTTACGGTAAACCCTTTTCAACCATCCCGGGATAACAATAAGGCCTGCTAGCAGGTAGGGGTAATAACTAAAAATACGCCATGAGATGGAAATTAAGTGGCTCAGGCCCTGGGGAACAAGGTCTTTCATGAAGAGAGAAAAAGTAATTTCGGCAATACCGCTTCCACCCGGAGTGGGACTGATCAGCATGATAACCCACAAAATGATCTGCCTGGAAAAAACAAGTAACTGGTCTGTTGAAATATGAATAGCAAGAATAATAAAATTAGCGAGTAAAAAACGTGATAACCAGGCTATTGAAGTAGCACCGAACACTTTGAGCCAAAAGGTTCCACTATGTTTTTTCATTTCATTTGAGGTAATCAAAATATCTGCGGCAATTTCATCCGACTTGTGTTTCCACCTGCGTACCAGTGGTAACCTGAAAATGCCGTGCAGGAGTTTTTTGAACCCTCCGGGATTGATAAAAACCCCGTAAAACATAAGCAGGGTGATGAAAAAGATAAAAACATAACCAGCAATAAAAACCTCCAGGGCACCGGCATTATAACCAAAAACAGGAAAAATTTGTCCAGCAGCAGGGAAGATGGCATTTGTGCCGACAATAATAATAAGCACAGGTGCGATCAACAGGTAGAATAGTTCGTCAAAAAGCGTGGCAATAAGAACAACAGCGGAACTTTTACCAAAGCGTAAACCTTCTTTGGTAAGGATGAACAAGGCAACGGCAGACCCGCCCACCAATGTGGGTGTCACGGCACTCGCAAATTCCCATAGGAGGATGACATAAAAACAGTTTTTCCAATTAAAACTCCCGCCAGATAATAACTTGATGCGCCACATATAGGAGATTTGTCTGACAACGATCGTTAACAACGCCAGCAATACCCAGATAAAACAATGGCTACACCAATTAATCAAATCCAGGTTTTCGGTTTTCAAAGTTTTGAAAAGAAAATATACAGAAACGGCAACACCAATAGCCACCGGAGCTATTGCGCTTTTATAACTCAGTAAACTTTTCGGGCGTTGGCTCATGGGAATGTTTGATCCGGTATTAGGAAATTCAAATATACAATTCGAAAAGGAATGATGAAGATTCCATCAATATAGCTATCCGCAATAATCAGAAAAGCAGTCTGATCCATAAAGCATGAGATTCCTGCAGCAGTAACGTGTTTTCTTTTGACTGCCGGATGTAGGTCTTGGGCTGGATATTGTTTAAAAAAACCTCCGGGCGATAGTGGGTACAATGTGGAAATAAAAAAATCGGTTAATTTTCCCTGTATTCCGGAAATGACCTGCTATTTTTGTCGTTGAATAAAATAATTCAAATGACCAGGAAAGAAAGGTTGAACCAGATTATTGAAATATTTGCCCAAACGGAAGAAAAGCCGGCTACCGAGCTGGAATATATAGACCCCTATCAATTGGCCGTAGCCGTTGTCCTGAGCGCACAGTGCACCGATAAGCGGGTCAATATCATCACACCGGCCCTGTTTGATAAATTTCCGACCAGCAAACACATGGCTCATGCTACACAGGAAGAGATTTTTGAATTGATAAAAAGCTGTAGTTACCCCAACAACAAAGCGAAGAACCTGTTGGGAATGGCACAAAAACTGGAACAAGATTTTGGGGGTAAAGTGCCAGATAATATTGATGATCTGCAAAAACTGCCTGGTGTGGGTAGAAAAACAGCCAATGTAGTGGCAGCAGTGGCATTTGGAAAATCAACCATGCCGGTGGATACCCATGTTTTCAGGGTGGCACAAAGGATGGGCATCGTCAAGGCTTCTAAAACACCCCGGCAAGTAGAAGACCAATTGGTTGCTATTTGTCCTACCGATAGAATCCCCGATCTCCACCACTGGCTGATATTGCATGGCAGGTATGTCTGTAAAGCCCGAAAACCTCAGTGCGGAAAATGTATCGTTCATGAACCCTGTGCGTTTAACCTGAAAAATTTTTGAATTTTTCATTTAAAATATTGACGATAGAAAATCAGGTTAACGATAAAAATGTTTAATACTATTAACATTGAAATGTCCGGCAAATGAAAAGTTGACCGGATAAACCTAAATTTGCCATATGAAATTCAAGCTTCCTGATATTTTAGGAGTTATCCTGATTCTCTCATTTGTGTTTATTGCCTGCAACCGGGATGTAAAAACCGGGGTTGAAAAGCCGGTATTAACTGGTGAAGACTCGTTACAATCAGACACACTGCTACAAAAGATCAATGAGGTTTCTGAACTAATCGAACAAAGGCCGGATGATGGCAAACTGTATTTCAGGAGGGCAACGCTTTATCGTGCACGGGGAAAGAAAATGCTGACACTCGAAGACCTGAAAAAAGCTGTTACGCTTGAACCGGGCAATTACGAATATCATTTACACCTGGCCAATGCTTATTTTGAAGTTAGGGATGTGGAACACGCTATTGATGTTTACAAAAAATGCACAGCCATTGATCCACAAAACGAACAGGCCTATCTGGAGCTGGGGAGGATTTACCTCTACCAGGCAAAACCAAGAGAAACAATTGAAAACATAAACGAATCCCTGAGGAGGAATAAATATAACCCCGAAGCTTATGCACTTAAGGCTTCTTATTATCTGCAAATGAAAGACACAGGCCGGGCTATTAGCAACCTGGTTACTTCCCTTGAAGTGGATCCGGATTATTTCAATTCCTATCTGGACCTGGGGTATTTATTCAGCATTCAAAAAGACCCTAAAGCAGCCGTTTATTATACCAATGCGCTACGGCTTAAGCCTGGCAATATTCAGGTCCTTTACAATTTGGGTATTTTTTACCAGGATATAGGCCGTTCTGACACAGCTATTTCCTGTTACAGGCAAATCATAAAGTATGTTCCTTTACACAAAAGCAGCAACTATAATCTGGGATATCTGCTGTTTTTGAAAAATGATTTTACAAATGCTGAGAGTTGTTTTTCCAATGCCCTTAAGTCACAAACTGACTTCCCTGAAGCATGGCTGGGGAAGGCTATGTGTTTAGACAGCCTGGGGCTTAAGCAAAAAGCAATTGAAAGTTACAGGAAAGTATTGGAGTTGGACAGCAATGAAAATACTGCACGCCTGGCACTCAGGAAATTAATGAAATAAACCTAAATTTGCAGGCTTTTAATCATTAGATTGTATTAAACCCATCGTATGAAAATTACATTTCCGGACGGCAGCAGCAGGGATTTTCCAAAAGGAACTACCGGTCTTGACATTGCCGGGGCTATAAGCCACAGGCTGGCCAAAGAAGCCCTTGGTGTGAAAGTGAACAATGAAGTTCAGGATTTGACTTTGCCCATTAATGATGATGCCCAGGTGCAAATCCTGACATGGAATGATAAAGACGGGAAGGCTGTATTCTGGCATTCTTCGGCACACTTAATGGCGGAGGCCATTGAGGCTTTATTTCCCGGGACCAAATTTGGGATCGGGCCATCAGTTGAAAATGGGTTTTACTATGATATTGATCCGGGGGATAAAGAAATTACACAAGATATGCTCGACAAACTCGGGCAGAAAATGACGGAGCTTGCACGAAGAAACGATACATATATCCGCCATGAAGTATCCAGGGATGAAGCTATTGAGTATTTTACAAAAAAAGGCGATGAGTACAAGCTTGAACTAATCAGTGAGCTTGAAGACGGAAAAATTACCTTTTACGAAGTAGGGGAATTCACCGACCTGTGTAAAGGCCCCCACTTGCCGTCTACTTCTATGATCAAAGCTATCAAGCTGATGAGCATTGCAGGTGCCTACTGGCGGGGTGATGAAAACAAGAAACAGCTTACCCGGATTTATGGAATAACCTTTCCCAGGAAAAGCATGCTTGATGAATATCTGGCAATGCTTGAAGAGGCAAGAAAGAGGGACCACCGCAAACTGGGGAAAGAGCTTGAATTGTTCATGATCTCTGAAAAGGTGGGCTCCGGCTTGCCAATATGGCTTCCAAAAGGGGTTATTATTCGTGAAAAACTCATTGAATTTTTAAAAGCAGAGCAAGTCAAACGTGGCTATCAGCAAGTCATTGCACCGCATATAGGAAAAAAAGACCTCTATGTTACTTCAGGTCATTATGCCAAATATGGAAAAGATTCTTTTCAGCCCATCCACACACCCAACGAAGGGGAGGAATATTTACTGAAACCGATGAATTGTCCTCATCATTGTGAAATTTATAAGAATGCTCCCCATTCCTACAGGGAGCTACCAGTAAAATATGCGGAATTCGGCACGGTGTACCGTTACGAACAATCGGGCGAACTCAACGGCCTTGTAAGAGCAAGAGGATTTACACAGGATGATGCTCATATTTTCTGTCGCCCCGACCAGCTTAAAAATGAGTTTCTGGATGTAGTCGATATCATTGAAATTTTGTTCACAAGGCTGGGCTTCAAGGAATTCACTGCTCAGATATCCCTTCGGGATCCTGACAAAAAAGAAAATTATATCGGCAGTGATGATGTGTGGGAAAAAGCAGAGCAAGCCATCAAGGATGCTGTTAAGGAAAAAGGACTGAATACAGTGACAGAAATTGGGGAAGCTGCCTTTTACGGCCCCAAACTGGATTTTATGGTTAAAGATGCCCTGGGCAGGCAATGGCAACTGGGTACTGTACAGGTTGATTATAATTTACCCGAACGATTTGACCTGACCTACATCGGTGATGACAATCAAAAACACAGGCCGGTTATGATACATCGTGCCCCCTTTGGCTCCATGGAACGTTTTGTCGGATTATTAATAGAACACACCGGGGGAGATTTTCCCTTATGGCTCGCACCTCAGCAAGTTATAATCCTTCCCATCTCTGATAAATATATTAATTATGCGAAAAAAGTTTGTAAGTATTTGGAGAATTACGAAATTCGCACCTCCATTGACAATGGCAATGAGAAGATTGGGAAGAAGATTCGGGATGCCGAATTGAAAAAAATCCCATTTATGGTGATTGTTGGTGAGAAAGAAGAGAATGATAATTTAGTTTCTGTGAGGAAGAGAAAAGAAGGGGATTTAGGGCTGAAAAAACTTGAAGATTTTTTAACGATTTTAGTAGAACAAATAAATAAATAAAGGAGGTTTCTATTTCTGGACCAAGACGAAATACTTATAGGAGGGAAAACCGATTAGAGTATCAATACCGGATAAACAAAGAGATCCGGGCAAACAAGGTTAGGGTTGTCGGTAAAAATATTGAAGAAGGTATTTATTCAATAAATGACGCTCTTGACATGGCTCAGGAACAACATCTTGACCTCGTTGAAATTTTTGGGAAAGGAGAAGTTACGGTTTGTAAAATAATTGATTTCGGAAAGTTTATTTACGAACAGAAAAAGAAACAAAAAGAAATAAAGGCAAAAGCTCAGAAAACAGTGATCAAAGAGATTCGTTTTGGCCCCAACACCGATGATCACGATTTCAATTTTAAGCTTACCCATGCAAAGAAATTTTTATCTGATGGAGCAAAGATCAAGGCATATGTTCATTTCAAAGGACGGACAATTCAGTACAAAGAGAGGGGTGAGATATTGCTTCTTAAATTTATCAGTGAGTTGGAGGAATACGGGACTGCTGAACAATTGCCAAAGCTGGAAGGTAAAAGAATGATCATCATTATTAATCCGATTAAAAGAAAAAGTAAAAAATAGTATAATGCCAAAAATGAAGACAAAATCCGGTGCTAAGAAAAGGTTTAAATTAACTGCATCCGGAAAATTGAAAAGGAAAAGAGCTTATCACAGCCACATTCTGACCAAAAAAGAAACGGTGCAGAAAAAAAGGCTCGCCAGTAGCACACTGGTTTCGAAAGCCGACCTGAAAAATATTAAAGATTGTTTAGCTATTTAAAGAAATAATACAATGCCACGTTCAGTAAATTCAGTCGCATCACACCGAAGGAAGAAAAAAGTCCTTAAACAAGCAAAAGGATATTTTGGAAGAAGGAAAAATGTATATACTGTTGCTAAAAATGCGGTTGAAAAAGGACTGCAGTACGCATACCGCGACAGACGAAACAAGAAAAGAGAATTCAGGGCTTTGTGGATTCAGCGGATAAATGCTGCTGTCAGGCCTCATGGACTTTCATATTCTAAATTTATACACCTCCTTGATTTGAAAAACATTGAGATCAACAGGAAAGTTTTAGCCGATCTGGCTATGAATAACCCTGAGGCATTTGATGCCATCGTTAAAGAAGCCACTGCCTGAGGCAGGTTTCTTTATAATGAATAAACGACCCAAACCAGTTAATCGTAAAAACCTGTTCAGGAGGTTTGCAGGTGTTGATGAACTGGATTTTGTATATCCCGGCACAGGGGAAAAAATCAAAAGGTTTGTAATTACCAGGCCCGATGCTGCGGCCATATTGATTTATAATAAGGACTCCGATTCATTTGTTTTTATCAGGCAATTCAGGGCACCTGTGTATACCAAGAACCAGGATGGTTTTATGCTGGAAATTCCTGCCGGTGTTATTGAACCCGGTGAAACTCCTGAACAATGTATTATCAGGGAATGTCTTGAGGAAACAGGTTACGAGATTAAAAAGCCACGGTTGTTGAATATGATCTATCCTTCCTGCGGCTTACTGAACGAACGGATATACCTGTTTTACCACGAAGTTGCTGATCAGGATAAAATTGCAAGCGGTGGTGGTTTGAGTTCGGAACACGAATACCTTGATATTGTAGAATTTCCTGTAAAGACCGTTTTTGAAATGGTCAAAAAACAGCAGATCACTGATGGAAAAACCCTATCGGCATTGCTGCATTATAAAAATGATATTTTAACCTGATTTATTCATAAAAATGAATTAATCACTCAAAGGCTGACGAATTAATTGGATTTCGATCGTCAATATTTTGTATAAAAAATTCCTGGATTATTCAGGTTAAGCTAAGTTTTTAGTTCAGCGTAAACCTGATAGGCAGGTTGATTGTAACACGTACCGACTTTCCTCTCTGTTTTCCGGGCTTCCATTTAGGCATATTTTTGACAACCCTGATAGCTTCGTTATTGATATTGGGTGTTACCCCTTTAAGAATTTTTACATTCGAAATAGAGCCGTTCTTTTCTACAACAAAAGAAACTACAACCAGGCCCTGAATACCATTGTCTCTTTCAATTTCGGGATACTTGATATTATCCCTCAGGTATTTCATCCTTCCTACATCGCCACCGGGGAAAGAGGGCATGTCTTCAACAACCATAAAAATCTGTTCCTCAACAACCTCTTCTTCATCTTCAATCACGGGTGGTAATTCAACCTTGATCTCTTCCACTTCATCCTGGGATTCAATTTCCGGCTGGTCATCTTCTATCACTTCGTCATCTTCAACAATCTCAAGTTCTGGCGGTGGAGGTGGAGCCGGGGGCTTTTTCTCCTGTTTAGTGATGTCAATGATCTCCTCATCTTCATCAATGACAAGGTTGCTTTCGATGGATTTGGTATTTCTTTCATACACTGTCCATTGAAAAGCCAGAATAACAAATGCCAGGGAAACGATCATACCAACACGTATAAAAGTCCCACTCATTTTGTCAACATCAGCCTTTGGGGTTTTCTTTGGTTTCATCTTTTTTTATTTTAACGGATCTGAATAACGCAAATACAGGTAGGGCTATAAAAATGCCCAGTGTATTGGCAATAATATCAAAAACATCTCCATTTCTATCTGCAAAAATAAATAATTGCATGATTTCCATCAACATTCCGTAAAAAAATACAGAAAATATCATGATTATCATGGTGCGGGTCGGGATTTTGGCAGAGGTTGAATAGAATATATAGCCTCTAAGCAATAAAAACATAAGGATAAAGTACAATCCAAAATGCCCTATTTTGTCCAGGGGGATAATAAAATCGAACCAGAAGGGTTCAATTGAAGAACCCGGGAGTGCTGAAAGTACAAGGATTATTACAGCCCATAAAACGGGCAGGTAAAATGGCTTGAAGAAATTCCTGATGAGGTTATTCTTGAATTAGGTTCCTGTATTCCTCCGGGCTTAACAGGTTATCCAGGTCGGCCAGGTCATTAATTTCAACTTCTATCATCCATCCGTCACCATAAGGGTCCTGGTTAACCAACTCAGGGGTTCCTTCCAGTGCTGGGTTTACCTGAAGTACTTTTCCCCCAACCGGCATAAAGAGGTCGGATACGGTTTTTACCGCTTCAATGGTGCCGAAAGCATCTTCAGCGTTAAGATCTTCGCCTTCTGTTTCGATCTCAACATAAACGATATCACCCAGTTCGTGTTGGGCATAATCGGTAACACCGATAACACCTTTTTTTGTGTTCTTATCCGTCAGGCGGATCCACTCATGATCTTTGGTGTATTTTAAATCCTCAGGAACATTCATAAATCTGATTTTTTAGCTTTTGATCAAAAATTCGAAGTTAGCAAATTGATCAAAAAAACAAATTTATTTCCTGTGAAATTAAAGTCTTTAGATAATCCGTTTATTGACCCAATGTGTAAGTGACACTGAAGCCGCCATTGGTCAGTGAGGTGGGATAACTGGTAGATATTGCAGGCAAAGTTTTATTATAATTGAAAAACAGCCTGAAAGTAAGGTTGTCATTTACAATATAATCTACCATGGGTTTGACGGTGATCATTTTATTACCTCCAACCGGTTCATTGTTGTCTCCATCCATTCGCATGATGTTGGAGCGGTTGTTTTTGATCGTCATATCAAATTTAAAATTGAGATCATTTTCAAGTATCGCTATCTTTCCGCGAACTTTAAACGGCAGTTTAACTTCTTTGGCACGGTACCCAATACCAACGGTGAAATCCCTTGTTCGTATTTCAGTCATTTGATAGTTGGAAAAACTAAAGCTCATGGTCCTTGTTGTCCTGTATTCAACCCTGGATGTCCAGCTATTTACCCAGTTTATATCAATACCTAATAATGGTGTTAACTGTTCAGAGATTGTAATTTGTTGAATATTGTACTGAGGTTCAACATCCTCACCGAGTACCCAACTCGGGTTTTCAAGGTAATCGAGGTTTGAACTGAAACTTGAGACCGTGTAGGTTGACCTGTACGAATGACTGATACTAACATTTCTGGCGTATTCTTTAACAAAATCCAGCTTACTCAGGCCGTTATAAGTCAGCCTCCAGTTGGGTGCGGGTATTGCCCTGAAAGGATTAACGGGGTACTGTGAAGCGTCCTTTGCCCCGGAAACTGCGGCCAGAAATGCGGGTATAAGCACATCCTGAGAATTGCGGCTGTAGCCGACAGGGAATTCAGTGGTTGTATCAGTAAGGCTTATCCCAAACTTATCCTGGGATAGTTTTTTGGCTATGAAATACCTGTTGTTAATGAAACTCTGGTAAACTGCACTTACATCTTCATCCCATTTGCCTTTTAACGCGGTGTTCATGCTCCAGTATGACATGCTAAAACTTCCGTTTTCAACAGGGCTATAAAGTTTATAATCTTCAATGTTTTCATCATATTTGAAAAGGCCCTGTGAGTTCATGACCATATTTCTGGTCATCGAAACATTGATTTTGAATCCTTTTACGGGCTCAATATTACCCTGGATACTGAGGTTTTCAGTATGCGAAGTCATATAAAAACTACTGAGTGTCGGGTCTTTGCTTAACCAGCCGCCAGCCGCGGATCGCCATTTGAAGTTAGTATCCTGCACACCCAGGATAAAGGGCAGTCCGGGTGCATTATTATTCCAGTCGTTTCCTACATATTGTGGTAGCATATTGAACCCGGGCATGGTGGTTCCGTTGTTGTTGGTATAGTTGATATTAATGCTACGGAGGCTCATCAGGACCCGAAGTATGCTTTCTGCTGTTTTAATAAATCCTTCGTTTACATCCACTGTGTTTTCATCTGTTGGTTCCTCTTCGTTTTCATCCACCTTTTCATCCGGGTTGGTTACCTCATTTTTCTTTTGTTCTTTTTCTTTCTTTTTCCTGATGATATCAACATTGGATTTCCCTCTGTTGATGTTTTTCAGAAAGTCGATTTTGGAATATAAAGTAACGAAATTGAGCTGGCCTGTAAGCTGAATTGTTTGCGAATTTGATATGGAATTTCCAAGGGTGTCATTGGTAGGAGGTGCTTCCTGCCAATTGTAGCTACCGGTATAATTGGCACGGGCTGTTACCCAGTCAAGCATAGGTATTTTTCTAAGGGGAAGGTTATAGGCGAAATTGACTTTCTGGTTAAAAGTCCTTGTTTTTCCAAATTCCTTGAAGCTAGTCAGAATTTCATCCCTGGAACCTTTTGTCAGTGGGCCATCAGGTTCCTGGATATAGGCGTCAACGGTAGCATCATAGGTAAAGCGTAACGACCGGGCAAAATTATGACGGTAATTATAAACCCGTTTCATGGTGAAGTTTTTGTCGTAGAGAGGCCTGATGATCTTCATGACATTACCGGTATTGCGGTATTGAATTTCTCCGTATCTGCGGTCTATTTGTGTTTTGAATGAAAGTGATTGAGGAAAGAGGTTAATATTGAAGTCTGTAATCAGCTTCAGGTATTTTGACCTGCTAAGTTTTGAAAATGGACTGATGGACTTGTCAGGGAAACTGTAGTTATAATTCAATATCAACTGATGAGATTTTTTCAGGTCTTTTTCCGTATTGACATCCCGTTTGAACACATCGGAATAGACATAAGACATCAGGAAATTCTCTACATCATAGAAGTGCATTTTTTGCCCACTCCCCCTTGTTTTCTGAACGTTCATAAAGTTGAGGCTTCGCCTGGAAACAACAGTCTCCGTCACGTTGCGTATAGAATCCCTGTCTTCCGGTGGCGCAATATCCAGGGTTGTTTTCATTAAAATGTCAGGGTTAAGGGGGTTGTATTGGGGAATAACCCTGGTTTCGGAAATATTGTAATACATTGGGATTTTTACCCCCGCTTTTTGCGGGAAAAACTTACCCAGTTGAAGAAATGACTGCACGTCATAACCACGGGTTTCCTCTTTGGCCCTGTCTTGAAGTTTTTGTTCAATACCCCCAAAGCCTACAGTTTCCACATTTCCACTGGCTGTTATCCGCCCAAAATCGGCCAGGTTGACAGTAGCACGCCCAATGGCAGCCCAACCACCCCGTTCATCAAAGTCGGTTACCCGAAGCTCGTTTACCCAGACAATGCCACATTTGGCCATACCATTATCATTGGGGTTCCACGGGTCATCTTTTGGCGGGTTACGTACACCGATCATAATAACCTTGACATTACTCAGGTCCGGGATTCCTACGATGGTAATTTTTCCTTTTCTATTGGTGTCATACCTGGTAAATGGTTCATTCAGGCTAACGCCCGTTGTTGTTTCCCTGATTTGTTTTACCCTGAAAAATTCATCAAAGGCGATATCAATCTGGTTCTCTTCCCGCCAAATCTCTTCTGGGTCATTGCCAATTTGAGGGTCAGTGGGATACAGGGGGATTTCGTATTCGTAATAGTTTTGTTCGAAATCTGTGCCGAGCCTGATGAACAAAGAAAGGTCTCCATCGTCAAGCTGCTGGCCTGCTTTTCCTTCAGCATGAACAAACATTTTAAGTCGTTTGTAGGTTCGCACATCAACAGAGGTGTTTTTATAGGCAGCTTTGGCTTCACCATCTTCAAGGCAGGTAGTAAAGGACAGGGATTGCTCGTTCTGTTCGATCAACTCGGTATAGGAATAGTCCACTTCTCTTTCAATTCCGGGAGGTAGCACATAAGGTATAGGAGTCCGTACACCATTTGCTTCAATATTGACTGTTGAAATATCAAATGAAGAGCTGTCAATGGGGTCTGTTCCTGTAAATTCACCGGGGCTGTTTAAATCGTAAAGGTATTTCCGCCAGTCGCCACGTACAAGCTGAAGCCGGGCAAACCGGCAAACAACCGGGTCTTCAAAATCAGTCATAACAAGCCGCATAAAGCGGATTGACCGAAAATCACGGATAGCACCAATGCGTTTTGTGTACGACCTGACAGGAATTTTAAACTGATACCAAACCACTTCATCTGTCTTCCCGTTTTTCAGGTCTTTTTGAACTTTGATTTTGTCAACGATATAATTTTGCCCAACCTGCATGGATGGGTCATTCTTGTTTTTAATTTTGATTCCATACTGGTAATAAGCTTCGTTGTCATTGAGGGTGAAATCCATATTGATGTCTTCCACATCAGGACTGAGTGAACCAGTAGTCGAAAATTTATCTCCCGGATCGGAAATAGGCGTATTTCCTTCCGTGTTCCTATAGTATTTATATCTTTCTATAATGTCTGCATCGGCATCATCGAGGCTGTCTCCCCGGAAAAACTGATAGTCATCTCCTGAGGGATCACTTTCATACCGGGCAAGTGCAGCAGGTAATAGTTTTTTACGAAGGGAATCGAGAAATTCTTTGTAGAAACTTCGTTCCTGCACGTCAGATAATCCATCCAAACCAATATCCTGGAATTTCCTTGAGGTCGGGTCATTATCAAAAGCATAATTAATAGGTGTAATGGTCGGGACATAACCCCAAATCGTTTTGATAGAATTATAAGGTGTAGTCATAGAGTCTTTCGGAAAACCATTTTCAAATGTTTTGTTACCATCTTTTAATATGTCTTCTGAAATTTCACCAATGTGAAGGTACATCGTTCCGCCATCGGGTGGGTTGTCAGGATAATCGGCATAAGGGTCCATCATCCAAAATTCGATGTATTCAATATTGGCTGCTTCAAAATCATTGGTTTCAATGCGTCTCATGATGCCTCCCCAGTTGTTCCCTGGATTGGTCAGGTTTCCGTTCTCGTCAATATGATCGGCATCGAAGTTAAAAGGTCCTCTTTCGTTTGGGAAATAGGCAATATCAAAAGTACGTAATGTGGCCGGTACACCGGGTACAAGTTGTTTGTTTCTGAAAACCTCCGTTTCAAGAACCTCCCTCATACTGTGCAACGAAAGCATATCGTTATCTATGTTCGCAGGCGTATAGGAATTGCTCCTGTAAAACATGTCATCAATGATATACCATGATATCCTTGCCCTATTGTAATTATAGGACAGGTCGTTAGTTGCACTTCCATTTTTCCATATTCCGGGTTGCCCCTGTGGTGTACTTGACAGCACCCAATAATTTCCGGTTCTTAGGTCGTAAGGTACTTCGCTGCCTTCAAAATCATCCAGGTATGAGGTTCCGGTTGGCCCGATGATTTTGGGATGGCCTGGAATCAACTGGGCAAATTCCCCTGTTACCAATATTTCCGACTTCTCTTTGGTCTCAATCAAAGGGAGTTTGTCAACCATTTTTGTCAGAAACGGGGACTCAGTCGTGTAAGTTCCGTCAAATCCAAGGATCACATTATTTATAGGCTCATCACCAATATTGACCTTTTGTGTCAGAGGTTTTTCTTTCAGGTATAAAAAGGTACTTCCCAGGTTGAAATCATCGTTGAATTTATAATCAAAACGTGACCCCATGAGGGATTTTTGCTGGATGGAAAACAAGGTATTGCTTTCGGCAGATATCTTTATAGGCTGCCCTCCGTTCAGGATACTCTGATTGATGATCTTTACACGGCCAAGGGTATAATCAACTGTGTAGTCAACATTTTCACGAAGCTGCATTCCACCTGCAGTTACTTTTACCGATCCTTCCGGAATATTGATAGCATTCAGGGATATTTCAGATCCTGACGCACCCATGTATTCACCCCGAATATAAAATTTATCATATTGCTTAAGCTGTTCTGCCTGTACCTGTGTGGAATCATAAATAGCCTGGAAAACATATTTATTTGCAACATCTTTATTTTTAAACTGTCCTTTCAGGTGCGAACCAAAAGGCTCGAGGTAAGGGAGCATAATTTTTCCGGGGCCTGTTAAAATCGTCCTTCCATCAAGGAAATCAAATACTCCATCTGAACCAAGTTCATTTTGGTTATTCAATCTGTCCAGGCCAAGAAGTTCCAGCAAAAAAGTCTGCTGAAGCGTAGGTTCCGAACCTTCCGGGATATAATTCAGGTTTGCCCCAGTTTTATCATCTTCATAGATAACATCCAGTTTGAAATCAGTAGATTGAATTTGCGATGATCCCAGGCTATAAATGTTTTTCATCATTAAATCCCACATGGGAATGTCAACATAGGGAGCTGTGGATCGGAGTAATTTCAGAAAAAGAACATTGGGTTTGTCCTGATCAGGTGGTACATCCTGTGCGAATTCACCTACCTGCCTTTTTACACCGTTGATGGTATATTCATACGCAACGGCCAGGGCATAACCCGGGTCAAGGCGTTGGTTCAGGGAAATAAATCCGAGCTGGGGGTCAAAAGTATATTCCTGGTCTGTCAGCTTCCGTGCATTATCTATTTTATAATAATCCTGGCCATTAAACAAATTGTAGGGAGCTTGGTTGAGTTTCGCCAATTCTGAACTGGCAGTTGAATTTTCTCTGAATGCAGCATTTGATGTTAAAGATTCATAAAGGGTGTTTGCCTCATTGTCGGGATGAATGTATTTGGTGTTCTTTTGAATATAGTTACCAGCCTTAGGATTGTCGGGGTCCGAATTCCATGGTTCCAGTTCACCGAGGTCGGCAAAAGCAACCACATTCCTGGTGTTCGTAAAGTCCCCGGTCCTGTTTATGACCCAGACTTCAATACGGGTGATCTGTATGCTGGAAGTAATAACAGGTATTCTGGAAAGGGCATTTTCATACTGACTTCTGAAATAATGGTTCAGGAAAAAGTGTCTGTTGGCATCGTATTCAAGGGCAGAAATACTATAGGTTGTTTTTTGGGCACCGTTTTCGAGTGTAATTTCTTTTTTCTCACTTTTTTGTTGTGAAAAAACAGAAGTGACCGTTAATCGTCCGAACTGCAACTTGGCTTTAACGCCAAAAAGGCTTTGGCTACCTGTAATCAACGACCCCTGAACCGGAAGGCTTACATTACCTGCTTCCAGCAGTTTGACAATATCATCTTCCTTGCCCTCGTATCGGAGTTTTATTTCATTGTCGAAATCAAAACTGCTTTCTGTGTCATAGCCTATTCCCAGTCCGATCTTATCGCCAATATTTCCCCTGACCGAAAGCTTGATATTCTGGTCAAATTTAAATTGACCCTGTCTTTGTTGTTTTAAGGACCAGGAAGGATTGGCGATTTTTTTATAATCATAAGAAAAAACTAATTCTGCAGAACCCTGTGGTTTTATGTCTATACCACCACCAATGATGTCCTCAATAGCCTTGGGTGCCTTGATGTTGATTTCCTGGAACACATCTGAAGACCGGCCTTGTAAAAAATTCTGGGCTTTGGCCCTTTCTTTAAAATAATTATGCTGGAAATAAAGGTTATCCTCTTTTAAATAATCGATAAGCGAGATTCTTTTCTCATCCCCAATTCGCAACTTACCGATGGTGTTGTATAAAATATAGTCACTTAATGTGGAATCAAAATCGAGATTATTTTTATAAATAGTAGAAGTGTTCAGGTCAATGGATGAGGTTTTTCCTCTTTTAACCGGGTCATTGCTATTGTCGGTTATTGGGTATTTAAGCTTGATGGTATCTTTGTCAAAGCTATCGTCACCCGGAAGAAAGGGTTTTTCAATAAATCTCCCCGGATTTGAATTGGCAAGTGCATAAAACGATATGACCAATGCAAAAACAAATGTTATAACTGAGGGAAATAATCGAAAAATTCGGTAGATCATGAACCGGGGATTTGCTTAAAGAGTTTTAAGGGTGAATTTAATAAGTTCTTCAATGGATAAAGATTGGCCGTGCTGTGAGATCACCTTATGAATTGATTTTTCGGCATCAGCCTTTCTGAAACCCAGCATAACCAGTGCACTCACAGCTTCCTGAACGGATTCGTTGTTTACAAGTACTGAACCTGGGGTTATTACTTCACCCTCCTTTTTTAAAACATCTTGTAGTTCAATAAGCATTCTTTGCGCTGTTTTTGAGCCGATTCCTTTAATGGATTTTAACAACGAGACGTTTCCGCTTAATATTGCATTTTTCAAATCTTTTGTACTGAGTGAAGAAAGTATCAAAATAGCTGTATTTGTGCCAATTCCGGATACCGATATCAGGTTCCTGAAAATACTTCTTTCCTCCTCAGTAAAAAATCCGTAAAGGGAATGGGAATCTTCTTTAACAGACAGGTAAACAGGTAGTTTTACTTCGTTTAGCGGATTGATTTTTTCAAATGTCTGAAGAGAAATATTTATCTTGTAACCAATACCCTGATTATCAAGAACAATATATGCCGGATTTTTGTGAACAATTCTCCCCTCAATATAATCATACATAATCAAATGGTTTGGTGGGGCAAAGATATTTCGCTTCCACCGAACTAACCTGAAAAATTCAAGATTTTTTCAGACAAAATATTGACGATTGATAAATCAGGTTTATATTTTGTAATTAACACAAGGGGTGATTTGATTTTCAAAGTCAACGTTAAACGATGATTATTATTCCTTTAACTGTGCATCTATCACCGCAATAGCAACCATATCAACGATTTGTTTTACCGTACTGCCCATCTGTAAAATGTGCACAGATTTAGCCAGGCCATTCAACACAGGGCCAATTGTCTCAGACTGGCTCATTTCCTGTACAAGCTTGTAGGCAATATTTCCTGCTGAGAGGTAGGGGAATATCAATACGTTGGCAGGGCCGTCAACAAGTTTTGAAAACGGAAAATGTTCTTTTAGTAAATCGTTGTTTACTGCAAAATTTGCCTGCATTTCACCATCTACAATTAATTCCGGATGTTCTTTTTGCAGTTTTTCCACTGTTTCTTTAACCATAGTTGGGATACGGCCTTTGTGCGACCCAAAGTTTGAGTATGATAGCAGGGCAATACGGGGAGTAATATTATACTGGCGTACGCGCCTGGCTGCTTGCAAGGTGATTTCTATCAGGTCGTCCACATCCGGGTTCATATTGACATTGGTGTCTGCAAAAAATACAGGGCCGCGTTTGGTAAGCATTATATACATGCCGGAAACCAGCCTGGTGCCTTTTTCTTTACCAATTAATTGCAATGCCGGCCTGATTGTATCAGGGTAAGGCGTTGTCAAACCCGATACCATAGCATCGGCACAGCTGCTCCTGACCAGCATAATTCCGAAATAATTTCTATGCCGCATCAGGTCTCTTGCAATCGGAAGGGATATACCATTTCGTTGCCTTTCCTCATAAAAATCCTGTGCAAATTCCTTTCTTCTGGAAGCCTCAAGCTTTGAACGCGGGTCAATAAGCGTTGCATTGGGGAGTTTAAGCTTGTTTTCTTTGATAAGCGCCCTTATCTTTTCAACATTCCCTAACAAAATTGGGTGGGCAAGCTTTTCACTATTAATTATTTCAGCTGCTTTGAGGATCTTATAATTATCTGCTTCAGCAAAAACTACTTTTTTAGGATGCTCCCTGGCCCGGACCCTGATATTTCGCATAAAGCCACTTGATTTGCCAAGCCTCCTGGATAATTCATCCCTGTATTTATCAAAGTTTTCAATAGGCTTCAGGGCAACACCTGACTCTATCGCTGCTTTTGCAACAGCGCTCGAAACTTCAACGATCAACCGGGGATCAAAAGGTTTGGGGATTATATAATCCCTGCCAAAACTCAGGTTTTTTTCATGGTATGCATGGTTCACTTCATCTGGTACAGGCTGTTTAGCAAGATCAGCAAGTGCTTTTGTGGCGGCTATTTTCATTTCATTGTTGATAGTTGTGGCCCTGACGTCAAGGGCACCCCTGAAAATAAATGGAAATCCAAGTACATTATTTACCTGGTTGGGATAGTCTGACCGGCCTGTAGCTATGATCAACTTGTCAACAGCTTCCTTGGCATCAGGGTAAGTGATTTCCGGATCAGGATTGGCCATGGCAAATATAATGGGGTCAGTGGCCATGCTTCGCACCATATCTTTTGATAAAATATTTCCCGTTGATAAGCCCATAAAAATATCTGCTCCTGCTACGGCTTCTTCAAGCGTGTGCAGATCCTGGTCTGTAGCAAACTCTTTTTTAAATTTATTCAGGTCTTTACGATCCTTCCGTATCACCCCTTTAGAGTCAACCATAACAATGTTTTCTTTCTTTAATCCAAGCCTGATATAATGACGTGAACAGGAAATAGCTGCTGCACCGGCACCGCTTACAACCATTTTTGCTTCCTGAATTTTTCTACCGCTTAACTCCAAAGCATTTAAAAGTGCTGCTCCTGAAATTATGGCTGTTCCGTGCTGATCGTCATGCATCACCGGAATATCAAGTTCTTTTACGAGGCGATCTTCAATTTCAAAGCATTCCGGGGATTTGATATCTTCCAGGTTGATGCCGCCAAATGTGGGTGCCATAAGTTTAACTGTCTTGATAATTTCTTCAGGATCCTGGGAGTCAATTTCGATATCAAAAACATCAACATCGGAAAATATCTTAAACAGAAGGCCTTTTCCTTCCATGACAGGTTTCCCGGCAAGAGCGCCTATATTTCCCAGGCCTAATACGGCAGAACCATTAGAAACAACAGCGACCAGGTTCCCTTTCGATGTGTATTTATAGGCATCGTCCGGTCTTTTTTCTATCGCAAGACAAGGAAAAGCCACGCCAGGGGTGTACGCCAGCCCCAGGTCTTTTTGTGTTATGGTTGGTTTGGTAGGTATAACTTCAATTTTTCCGGGCCTGCCTTCCGAATGGCAAGAAAAGGCTTCTTGTTTATTAATCTTTTTTGACATGATTTTTTATTAAATAGCTGATAATCGAATAACAGAACACTTGATTTATAAAACGAAATTAGGGAATAAATAATGAGGTAAACAAGAAAAGATGGTATTTATTTCAATAAAAAAGCGACCCTATTGAGTCGCTTTAAGTAGCTGGTATGCAGGTATTAATTATAATACCTTCATTTTGTCTAAAATACCCATTGTTTCTTTCACAGCCTTTGCTGATTTCTTAACAAGGTCCATTTCTTTTTTATTCAGGTTAAGCTCAATAATTTTCTCAACACCAGTTTTACCAAGAACAACGGGAACGCCAAAATAGATATCCTGTAAACCATATTCTCCTCTCAGCCATGCACTGATGGGGAGAATCCTCCTCTGGTTTCTTAAAATGGTTTCGACCATCAGGGCAGCTGAAGCCCCAGGGGCATACCATGCAGATGTTCCCATCAGGTTGACAAGTTCGGCACCACCTTTCACTGTCCGGTCAACAATGGCATTGATCTGGCCTTCGGTCATAAGCTCTGTTAGATGGATTCCGCCAACGGTTGTGTAACGCGGCAGGGGTACCATGGTATCACCATGACCACCCATTAGAACTGCCTGGATTTCCTTGGGAGACACCTTCAATTCCAGGGCAATAAAAGATTTGAAACGAGCAGTATCAAGGACACCGGCCATCCCGAAAACCCTGTTGGACGGGACTTTTGCAGTCAGATAGGCAGTATAGGTCATGACATCAAGGGGGTTGGAAACAACAATGATTTTCGCCCTGGGGGAATACCTGATTACCTGCTCCGTTACTGTTTTAACAATATTGGCATTGGTACTGATCAGGTCTTCCCGGCTCATGCCGGGTTTGCGGGGAATCCCCGAAGTAATAACAACAACCTCGCTGTCATAGGTTTTTGAATAATCGTTGGTGTAACCATTTACATGGGTATCATACATCATAACAGGTGAAGTTTCCCACATGTCAAGGGCCTTTCCTTCTGCGATACCTTTTTTGATATCAATCAATAATATCTCATTTGCCACCTCTTTGTTGGCCAGCACTTTTGCACAAGTTGCCCCAACATTTCCTGCTCCAACTATTGTAACTTTCATATTTTTAAGTTTTTATTGATAAAATTTTCAATTCCAAATATATAAACATTTAGTTATAACAATAACTATGAGTATTTATATGGCAAAGTTAGATATTCATTTACAAAATATCGCCTTTTGTATGACCAGATTGATTCATTTCTATAATTTTGTATTTTTAAAACAAATGGTAAACAACAAACGATCATGGTAAAGAAAGCGCTGATAACAGGTGTTACAGGACAGGATGGGGCATATTTAGCTGAATTATTGCTTTTAAAAGGTTACGAAGTCCATGGTATTAAACGAAGGGCTTCGCTTTTTAATACCAACAGGATCGATCATATTTACAAGGACCAACATGAAAAAAATGTTGACTTCTTCCTGTATTATGGCGATATGACCGACAGTACCAACCTTATTAATATTGTACAAAAAGTCCAACCTGACGAGATATACAACCTGGCAGCACAATCACATGTGCAGGTTAGTTTTGAAACACCTGAATATACGGCCAATGCCGATGCCTTAGGGACACTTCGTATGTTGGAAGCAGTCAGAACATTGGGACTCGGAAGCAAAACACGTATCTACCAGGCTTCCACTTCCGAGCTCTATGGCAAAGTGCAGGAAATTCCCCAGAGTGAAAAAACCCCTTTCTACCCACGCTCTCCTTATGCTGTGGCCAAGCTTTATGGTTACTGGATCATGATCAATTATCGGGAGGCTTATAATATGTTTGCCTGCAATGGCATATTATTCAATCATGAGTCGCCTATTCGGGGAGAGACTTTTGTAACAAGAAAAATTACAAGAGCAGCGGCACGTATTGCCCTTGACCTGCAAAATAAGTTCTATCTCGGTAACCTCGATGCCAAACGTGACTGGGGCCACGCAAAAGATTACGTGGAAGCCATGTGGCTAATCCTTCAGCAGGATGAACCGGATGATTATGTTGTCGCAACCGGAATAACAACAACAGTCCGGGATTTTGTAACAAAGACTTTTGATTACCTTGGAATTCAATTGAGGTTCGAGGGTAAAGGTGTTGATGAAAAAGGCATCGTTGAAAGTATCGACCCGGCCAGGCTGAAAGGACTTGAAATTGAAAACGGACATTTAAAAACCGGCCAGGTAATCCTTGAAGTTGATCCGAGATATTTCAGGCCAACTGAAGTTGAATTATTGATTGGGGATCCAACCAAGGCCATGAACAAACTGAGCTGGAAACTCAGCCATACTTTGTCGGCACAGATAGAGGAGCCTA
>CAZVAY010000011.1:0-21146 GCA_964625265.1 uncultured Sphingobacteriales bacterium
ACTCACCCCCGGCCCCTCCCTAAAACTTCAGGGAGGGGGGTGGTTTTCGTTTCAACAATTTTAATAATTTTCAACTAAACTTGTTGTCCTAAAATTGGGGGTAACTATTATTTTCCTGCAATCCGAAGCCCATTGTTAATCAGTGAAGGATACCTACTTTTCTTTTCCTCCAGGAAAGTTTTAATTTCACTTAAAAAGGCATCGTCATTACCCGATTTCAACAGGTATTCATAGATTTCAAGAGGTAGTAACCAATCCTCAGGGAAATGTATTTTCAAGTCCTGCCAAACTCCGGTCAGTTTTTCTTTCGGCTCAATTCCACTCCTGACCTTTCTTACCTGGGAATAAAGGTTGTGAAGTTTGACTTTTTCGCTGGAATGTTTGATTTTATGCGTTTTTTCCTGAGGTGGCTGATAATGTAATTCATAGGCAACCGGGTCAGCAGGTCCGTTGTAAACAGAATTAATTTTTTCACCAACAGCCATATCAAAAATACCCCACGATGGTTCAAATAAATTCTGTCCCCTGTATGAAACATGGCAATCACGGAAAGAAATCAGGAGGTTTTTGCCTTCTACCGTAGAAATGTTTTTGACATAACCCGAAACATTCACTCCGGTTTCAAACTCCAGGGCAGCCTGGCTTCCGTTCTGAATACCGCAGTTCGCAAGTTCACCCCGGTTCATTTCTTCCAGTGGTTTGTCAATGCCCTTTAGTTTTCCTACCGGGCTGCCAAAACCGGCAGCATGATAATCCTTTCCATGGCCGGGAACCACCTTGTTGTTGTGGCATAAAATAGTTGGGCTGGTTGTTTTAATATAAACTATGTGGCCGTTTTGCTCAATCATTTCTGTAAATATTCCTGAAACCTGCAATCCTGAACTCCACCGGGCCGTGGCAGTGTTGCTACTCCGTATTGCCTGGTTGATACCGTAAATACCTCCGCGTTTCAGCGCCATGGATGAGGCAAATTCTTCGAGGACAGCATTTAGCATTTCAAAATCAGGTGTGACAAATAACTGTGGTTGAGGTTTGGTAATATCAAAAGAATAGTTTTTGGCTTCCAGGGAATAGGGTAGTTTTTCGACTTCATCAGTGAGGCACCATTTACTTTCCCCTATGCTTGATAATAATCCGGCTCCGTAGATTTTTGGAGTGTTAAGGTCACCAATTAACCCATATTCGACTGTCCACCAATGCAGGTTACGGATCAGTGACATTTCGGATGGTTCACCAGATTGGCTGTCCAGTTCAGCCAGGTGTTTTTCAGCTTTTTGTACTTCTTCCGGTGAAGTGTATGGGTCAGCTTTGAGAATAGATAGATGCCTGATTGCTTCGTATAGGCTGTAATCTTCTTTTGACGAAAATGCCTGACTGCCAATTTCTCCAAAGCGCCTGAGGTAAGCAGCATATTCTTTATCGGCAATAATAGGAGCATGGCCGGCTGCCTCATGAATGATATCAGGTGCAGGTGTATATTCTATCTGGTCGATAGGACGAATGTCGGCTGCTATAACCAGAACATTATAAGCCTGGAATTCCATAAACGCTGCCGGAGGAATAAAACCGTCAACTGCAACAGCAGCCCACCCAATTTCTTTCAAAATCCTGTTCATCCCATACATGTGAGGGATTGAATCAATGCTGATTCCGGTTTTCTTCAAACCTTCCAAATAGCTATGATGGCCTACTTTCGAAAGGTAATCAACATTTTGCCTCATAACATATCGCCAGACAGCATGATCCTGCGGTGTGTAATCATTATAGGGCTGTTCAATTACCAGGTCGAGCAGATGGCGGGGAAGCTTTTCCAGTACTTCGTTCATTTCCATGGAATGGACTTTTGATTCATCTCTACAAATCTACTAATTTATTTAGACATGTTTTAAATTTGTATAAAATTTTGTTTGAATTTTCATCAGGTTGAGATTTTACTTAAAAATTCTCGTACATTTGATTACAATGAAATTATTCTCTGGATAAATAATTAGTAAATAACAATGAAGACTATTAAGCTTGCTTGTTCATTCATATTATTATTCCTCGTTGTATTATATTTCTCAAATTGCACCCATATGTATTATGTGCCCAACGGGCAAAATATCCCCATGCTCCGGAAACAAGGAGATATTCAGTTAGGTGCCAATGTTTTTGTAGCAGCCGAATCAGAGGGATATAATTTTCATGGAGCCTATGCAGCAACCGACAAATGGGCCATTAATTTAAATGCCATTTATGGTTATGGCGATTACAGTGACGAAAATGGTAATGGTTTTTTTACCGAAGCAGGTGCAGGTTATTTTAAAGAGCTGAGTGACTTATTTGTATTTGAAACCTATGCGGATATCGGGCTGGGCAATGTGAAAAACAGTTATGGAAATGGATTGGGATCTTCTGACATGGGTTTCACTCGCCACAGTATTCAACCGTCCATAAGCCTGGCTACAAAATATTTCGATGCAGCTATATCTTTGAGAACTGCAGGGTTGTACTATTATCGTATTGGGGCATACTCCATTACGAACCAACATGAATGGGACCATGTGGAATATATTAGAAAAAATCCCTTTTCGATAATGCTGGAACCTGCCATCACTCTTCGGGGTGGTGTTGATCCGGTAAAATTCCAGATGCAATATATTTTATCCTTCAACCTGAACAACCCGGATATGAATTATGAACCCTTTATCTGGAATTTTGGTTTTGAATTCAACCTTTCCGGTTTAGCACAAAAAATCAAGAATTAGAGAATCCCCTCTGTTCAGGTTTGATTTTGTATTTTTGGAGTAATTCCAAATTTCAACAAATGATCTACATTACCCGAAGGGAACATTTCAATGCGGCTCACAGGGTGTTTGACGAAAAGCTGACCGACCTTGAAAATTTTGAAAAATACGGAGCCTGTTCAAATCCCAACTGGCACGGGCACAACTATGAGCTATTTGTTACTGTAAAAGGCCAGGTTTCAGCCAGCGAGGGTTATGTGATGGACCTGAAGAAACTCAGTAAGCTGATCAGGGAGTATGTCATCCGTAAGATGGATCATAAAAATATCAACCTGGAAGTAGATTTTATGAAAGGTATCCAGCCATCAGCTGAAAATATTGCCAAAGCCATTTTTCATGAATTGAAGAACCCTATTGGCCAATATGGCGTTACATTACACAGGGTGAAATTACAGGAAACCGAAAATAACTTTGTTGAATATTTCGGGGAATAGAAAAATGGATATCCGGATCAAAGAGGAGGTGAAAAGGGCATGTCCGGATTTACGTTTGGGCATTTTAAAGGCAGATGTCATTGTTCATTCATCAACGCAGGATTTTTGGTCCAGGTTTGAATCCATGCTAACTACAAAGGCCGGGATGAGCTTTGAGTCAATCAGGGAAATTAAAACCATTGCAGCATCGCGCGAAGGATATAAGGCCCTGGGCGCTGATCCCAGCAGGTACAGGTTGTCAGCTGAGGCGCTACACAGGCGGTTGACCAAGGGCAGGGGACTTTACAAGGTGAACAATGTCGTTGATATTATCAATATAATATCCATTCAAAGCGGATTTAGTATTGGAGGTTATAACAGGAATAAAATCTTAAAAGCAGTTTCTTTATCAAAGGGAAAAGCAGGCGAACCATACCCTGCAATTGGCAGGGGAGACCTGAACATTGAAAACCTGCCGGTGCTTTATGATTCAAACGAGCCATTTGGTTCGCCAACCAGTGATTCGGAGCGAACTAAAATAACCGGGAATACGAATGAGATCGTTTTGGTGTTTTTTGATTTTAACAAAGATGAATTGCTTAACGAGGCCATTGAGTCCAGTTGCCGGTTGCTGGTGGACTATGCCCAAAGTATTAAACAGGAAATTTCATTTATCCTATGATAATCTGTTATTCCTCATTCTCCATCCAAACCGAATAATTCCACTCAGTATCATCAAAGTACCGACAATGAATATCCACCAATCAAAATGACTGGGGACAAACCGGATGGCTGTTTCCATCACCTCCTCGCTCATGGATGGGGAAAATAGTTGTCCAAAACTGAAATATGATAAGATAAAGTGTGTGTATTCGCGTGTGAAAGAAATGATCACAATCAGTGACCCCAGGCTCATCAGCCACCACTCCGGGGCCTTGATCAGGACTTTTTTATCACCTTTTTCAGCGTTAAGGATTAACAGCGCAAACAATATCATGATCAGGCTAAGAATAACAGGACATATAACAGGGCCAACCCAGGAGACAGGAATAAGGAATAATAAATCCCATGTCATAAGTGAATCCGGCCAGCCTTCAATGACCTTTAAGAAAACGTAATAAAAAATATCCCAGATCGCAAACGAATAAACGAAGAATGCAAAGCGGGAAGCAAGGGACCTGCCTGCGATCCAGCCAACAGCAAAAAGCATGATCATAGTGCCCAGTTCTCTGAAAAGCTCCACCAGGGCAATATCGGGATCGAACCATTGCAGAGGGAATGAAAATCCTTCCGGATAATAGAGTTTACGTAGGTATACCACCACTGCCGATTCGAAATATCCCATGGCTATTGCGAAGATACCCACCCAGATCAGCATGTTTATTTGCTTTTTATCAAAACCGGTCACTTTTGTTCATTTATTAGTTTTTCAATTGAGCCCCAGAGCAGGGAGGCTGTTTTGTCCCAGGAAAATAGGTTTTTGCGGTCTATGCAGTTTCTGGTTAATTTTTCGCGCTTAGAATGATTTTCCGCTACAGTTTTCATTGCTTCAGCAATGCCGGGAATATTAAACGGATTAACCAGGAGTGCGGCATCTCCGGCTACTTCCGGAAAGGATGTGTTGTCACTCGCTATGATAGGAACATGGCAATTCATGGCTTCGGCCAGGGGTATACCAAATCCTTCGAAATAGGAAACGTTAACCATTGCCAATGCGCTGGCAGTCACTTTTATCAATTCTTCAAGCGGTAAACGTCCTGTAAAAACAACATCTTCTTTGTGCTCCATCTTTTGATAAGCTTCCTCAGCCTGTTTGTTTTTTCCAAAACTTCTGCCACAGATAATAAGTTTAATATTTTCCCCTGATATTTTCCTGAATTCATCGTATGCCACAAGAAGGCTGTGGATGTTTTTTCGTTGGTGCAAAGCCCCCACATAAACAAAGTAGGGGTGTCCAAAGGT
The DNA here is from genome assembly GCA_964625265.1 of uncultured Sphingobacteriales bacterium. GTDB lineage: Bacteria > Bacteroidota > Bacteroidia > CAILMK01 > JAAYUY01 > CAYNBC01. Next base: position 5,162 of record CAZVAY010000011.1, read on the forward strand.
GTATTTGTTCCGTATTGATTTTTTAATCATATCGTCAACCGGTGAAAACATATCCGATGCGCCATTGTAAACTACATCAATATTTCCGGGATCAACTCCGTATTGTAATGTCAAATCCTTTTGTGAAAATTCCGAAACGGTTGCAATTCGTCCTGCCTGGCGGGCAAATTTTGGAAAAAAATGCCTGTAATACCTCGAAACCAATGGGGGAACATCATGGGGGTAGTGCTCGAAAGCCAGGTCGTGAATAACAACTACTGATGGGATATTCAAATTTAATGGTAGGAAACCATCCGGACTCAGAAAAATATCAGGGGATAATCTTTTTAAAGCTCTTTTCAGGCTGATCTCAAACCATGCATACCAAAGTACTGGGTGTCTGGCCGGTGGGCGTAATACAATAGGATGAACATTTTCTGCATAGATAAAACTATCATCAAATGGCCTGTCGAAAAAAAAGTAAAACTCATGACTGGTCTGTGCAGATACTATCCTTTTCAGGCTTTCGTGGGTAAATACGCCAATACCCTCCATTTTATCCTTGATTAGAAACCTTGTATTGATAGCAATTTTCATCCGGTCGAGGTTAATCATTTCATTCAGGGCAAATTTATGTTTATTTCAATTTCTGCAAGGTACATGAAGTCAAAAGCTGTAAAATGTGGCTTCTGAGTCAATTATTTTTAAGAACTTTGCCATTTGTTGACAAACCTATAGTAAAATATCAGGCATGAGCGAGAAAAGCAGTGATTTTATTGTTGTATTAAATTTTTTATTCCGCTGGAAATATCCCCTTCTGATCATCAGTTTCCTGGCAGCAGTGGCCGGGGCCATATTTTCCGGACCTGCGTTTATAACCCCCAAATATGAATCGGTAGTGATTTTTTATCCCAGTACGGCCATGTCTGCTTCGAAAGCACTTGTTGCAGAAAAAAGTTATTCGGATGAAGATTTCCTGACAATTGGTACAGACGAAGAAGCTGAACAGCTCCTCCAGATTTTGCAATCAGATGGTGTGGTTGAAAAACTGAAAAATCGTTTCAATCTGATGGATCATTACAACATCAAACCAACAACCAGATACGCTAATACAAAGTTTAAACAGAAGTTTAGTAAGAATTTTAATTCAGAGTTGACCAAATACATGTCCATCAGAGTGTCGGTACTGGACAAAGATCCAAAACTGGCAGCAAAAATGGCCAATGATGCGGTGGCTATCATGGATTCATTGCGTAACAATATTTTAAAAGCAAGGGCAAAACAGGGTTTGATAATTGTAAAAAAAGACTACAACGAAAAAGTTGACTATTTACGGTCAATTGTTGATTCACTCCGGAGTTTGTCAAATCTTGGTGTAATGAAGTTTGAACAACAGACAGAAGTGCTTACCAAGGCTTATACAGATGCACTTCTTAAAGGTAATATGAAGGCTGCCAAAGATGTGCAGAAGCAGATAAGCCAGATCATGAAATACGGCCCGATCCAGGAAGCACTGGCAGCCGAACTCGAATTTGAAACTGAAGAACTGGTCAATATACGTGCACGCTACAAAGAAATCAAAATTGACGAGAGTAGTTTTATCCCCAATATCTTTTATGTGGAACATGCTGTTGTTGCAGAAAAAAAATCCTATCCTGTCAGGTGGCTCATCACGGTATTGTCTGCTATTTTTACATTCACATTACTCGTTGTTGCGTTTATCCTGTATGAAAACCTCAGGAATGTTAAACTGACTGACAAGGACTAAAAGTGCAGGCCACTGTCGAAATAAAAAGTCTGCTAAGACCCGGCAACCTTATCGCCATTTTGGCTGTTTTGCTGCTCAATGGCTTGAATATATTCCTTATTTCCAAGGGAATCTATTACTTGTCCCTTCTTCCCGTTTTGTTGTTTGTAGTTTATCTGCTTTTTTTTAAGCCAGGTATCCTGTTTTTTCTCATCGCTGCTGTAACACCGTTATCAATCAATTACCTTGATGAAGCTTCGGGATTCTCTGTATTTCTTCCCACTGAACCATTACTTCTTGTCTTAATGGTAACATTCCTCATCAGGATAATGATCTCTGGTGAATATGATAAAAGAATTTGGAGACACCCGGTAAGCATTATTATCCTGGCTCAGCTTGCATGGATATTCATTACTGCCATTTTTTCAACCATGCCCCTTGTTTCATTCAAATTTTTCCTTGTCAGGCTGTGGTATGTTACAGTATTTTATTTTATGGGGTTACAAATTTTCAGGAATACAAAAAACATCAAACTGCTTGTCTGGCTTTATGCCGGTTTTCTTGTTATAGCAGTATCCTATACTTTGTTTAACCATGCGCAGTTTTACTTTGTGCAGGATATGGCCAACAAAGTAACCAAACCTTTTTTTAAAGATCACACTGTTTATGGAGCTACTCTGGCGCTTATCATTCCTTTTGTTGTAGGCTTTATGCTAAAACCGAAATCGCTTTCAATTAGCCGTTATGGCTGGTTTTTTAGTGTCTTCATTGTCCTTGTAATGGCCGTAGGAATTATTTTCTCGTACACCAGGGCAGCCTGGGTAAGCCTGCTGGTTTCACTGGTATTGCTGGTATCTTTATTATTCGGGATCAAATTCAAAACATTAGCACTCAGCTTTGGGGCCATCCTTATTGTAGTGATCATTTTCTGGTCAAAGATCATTTTCATGATAGGCCAGAATGATAAAATATCATCAACGGATTTTAAAGACCATGTTGAATCAATTTCGAATATCAGTAGTGACCCCAGCAACAGTGAGCGCATCAACAGATGGAAATGTGCCGTAAGGATGTTCAGGGAAAAACCCCTGACAGGCTGGGGCCCCGGGACATATATGTTTAAATACGCTCCTTTCCAGCGATCTTATGAAAGGACAATCATATCGACTAATTTTGGTAATCTGGGCAATGCCCACTCCGAATACCTTGGTCCGCTGGCAGAGACAGGGATTCTGGGTATGTTGATCGTATTAGTGCTTACGGTTATGGTAATTTATAAAGGAATCCAGCTCTATTACAAGGGGAAGACAAAGGAAATCAGAATCCTTAGCCTGTTAAGCCTTCTATGCCTTGTTACCTATTTTGCCCATGGACTGATGAACAATTTTCTTGATACCGACAAAGCTTCAGTTCCGTTTTGGTCGTATATTGCGTTCCTTACAGCGGTTGATTTGTATCATAAAAAGAAAGATTAATGTAAATTGATAAAATATTGAAATGATGAAACAGAAAATAAGCTTTTTAATTCTTACCCTTGTCTCCCTATTATTCATCCAGGCTGACCCACCAGCATATAAAATATATGATGGAAAAGGTAAGTTGAGTGATTTTGATGCCCTGATAAAGGATGCTTCAAAGGCAAGAGTTGTACTTATTGGAGAATTGCACGACAACCCGGTTTGTCACTGGTTAGAGTTGGAAATCACCAAAGAGCTTTATGAATTGAAAGGCAATGCCCTTGCGTTAGGTGCTGAAATGTTTGAGTCAGATGATCAGATCAAAATGGATGAGTACCTGTCAGGCTGGATTTCCGAACGTAATTTTGAAAAAGAGGCCCGGACATGGCCCAATTACAAAACCGATTATAAACCGTTGGTAAAATTTGCTAAAAACAACCAACTGCCTTTTATAGCCACAAATGTGCCTCGTAGGTATGCCTCACTTGTTGCCTATCATGGCCTGGATACGCTTGAACTAATGACAAAAGCCTCACAGTCGTTTCTTCCTCCGCTGCCTATTAAATTCGACAAAAATTTGGAAGGTTATAAAATAATGTCTGAAATGGATAACCATGGAATGAAATTTATTGCAGAATCACAAGGACTTAAAGATGCTACCATGGCCTACAATATTAATAGAAACCTTTCAGATAGAACAGTATTTATCCATTACAATGGTGCTTATCATTCAAATAATTATGAAGGCATCAACTGGTATCTTAAACAATATGATAAGAAAATGAAAATCATTACAGTGTCAACTGTAACACAAAGCAGCCTTGACTCTCTGGAAAAGGACAATAAAGGACTGGCCGATTTTATCATCGTAGTAGATGAAGACATGACCCGGACCTATTAACAGATTTTATTTTTATATCACAGGTTCCAATAAAATTTCAGATTATTGAGAACTGTATCAATGCAATTTTAAACAATTTGATATGAAAATAATTGCCCGTTTATTTACTTTGCTTATCATTCTGTTTGCATGTAATCAAAATAATGAACAGCGGAATACTGATCTGGATGAACTGAATAACCTAAAAGAAGATTTTTTTCAAAATGTCCGGATAAATATGTCTGATCCTGAGAAAGCACCACAACTGGCGGAGAAATATGAACACTTTTTAGCTACCTATCCCAAAGACAGTTTGTGCCCCTCCCTTTATATGGAATTAGGCGGTTTGTACCTGAATTTTTTAGGTGATCCCGAACGTGCGATTCAAACGTACCTCAAAATCAAAGAAAATTATCCGAAAAACAAAAGAGTTCCCGAGAGCTTGTTTGTCATTGCAGATATTTATCACGACTATCTGAAAGATTATAAAGAAGCAGGCATTTATTACAAAATGGTCATTGATGAATACCCGGAAAACCATCTGGCTTCCCAGGCGCAAATTTTACTTGACAACCTGGGCAAATCCCCTGAACAACTACTGCAGGATATTCTTGAGAAAAATGCCGGACAAACAGATACCCTTGCCATTGAAAATAATTAACCCTGTTTATAAATATTAAATCATTATTTATGTCAAAAGTACTTATTCTCGGTGCCGGCATGGTGGTAAAACCCATTGTCAGTTTTTTGTTGAAAGAAGGTTATGAAGTAACCGTTGCATCCAGGACAAAATCAAAAGCAGAAGCCGTCATTGGAAATCATCCCAAAGGTCAGGCGATAGGATGGACTGTAGAAGAAATGGATGTCCTCGATAAATTAGTCAGAGACCATGACCTGACAGTAAGTTTGTTGCCTTTTGCATATCATGTGATGGTAGCCGAAGTTTGCCTGAAATACGCAAAAAACATGGTCACAACCTCTTACATCAGTGAGGAAATGAAGAAACTCAATAGCAGGGCTGAAGATAAAGGAGTGATGATTTTGAATGAAATTGGCCTTGACCCGGGCATTGATCATATGAGTGCCATGCGCATTATCGACAACGTACACGCCAGAGGTGGAAAAGTGGATGAATTTTATTCATTTTGCGGTGCACTACCTGAGAAAAATGCAGCCAACAATCCGTTTAAGTACAGGTTTTCCTGGAGCCCCCGCGGTGTGATCATGGCCGGCAACAATGCTGCCCGGTACAAGAAAAACGGGGGAAAAGTTGAAGTCGAAGGCAAAGACCTTTTCAAAGATGTCAGATATATTAATTTCCCGGGAATTGGAGAGATGGAAGTTTATCCTAACAGAAATTCACTTCCCTACCAGGGCCTTTATGAAATCGGGGAGTCAAAAACAGTTATGAGAGGAACTATCCGCTACCAGGGATGGAGCAGGATCATGGATTGTTTCAAGTCAATTGGATTACTTTCCAATGACGTGGTTGATATAACAGGTTTAAGCTATGCCGGTTTTATCCGTTCACTTATTAATGCCAATAATTCAAATGGGGAATTAAAGAAAGTGCTTGCTGAGGCTTGTAAGGTTGAAGAAAATTCAAGGGTAATAGAAGCCTTTGAATGGTTAGGCCTTCTTTCGGAAGAACCTATCGGCAAGGTTAAAGCAACACCGTTTGATATACTGGCCGACCTTATGATCCCGAAAATGATGCTTTTGGGTGACGACAAGGACATGGTACTTTTGTTGCATTTGTTCCGTGTTTCGTTTCCTGACGGAACAAAAGAAGTTATTCGTTCGTCTATGGTAGATTTTGGAACTTTAAATACCGATACCGCTGTTGCAAGGACTGTGGCATTGCCTGCGGCAATAGCTGTAAAAATGATCCTTGAAGGTAAAATCAGGATCGCTGGTGTACATATCCCCAATAAACCACAGATATATAATCCTGTTTTGGATGAACTGGAAAAACTTGATATACGAATGACTGAAGAATATGGCCTCATAAATGATGATACATTCCTATAAAATGGAACTGAAATGAAATGTTCCCTTATTTTCCTCTTTGTGCTCATGCTATTTAGTGCGCTAGCCCAGGATGATTATTCCCGTGAAAATGATGATCGTTATCCGAATGATAATGTCCCGGAAAAAAAGTGGCATTTTGGCGGTGGGGCAGGAATGAATTTCGGTACCTATACCCAAATTATGCTGGCTCCACAGGTTGCCTATTCAGCCACAGAGAAAATATTGTTGGGTGGCGGTGTCACATACATCTATAACCGGGTTAACTATGACCAGCTTTACCCAGGGTCAGGAATGGGTATTTATTCTTCATCCATATACGGGGGCAGTTTATTCAACGAGATAATGTTGTTCAGAAATATTTTCTCTCATGTTGAGTATGAAGCGTTGAACCTCGATTTTTATGATCTCTCTGTGATGGATTACCAACGTACCTGGTTCAACAGTGTTTACCTGGGAGGTGGTATCAGGCAACAAGTAGGAGGATCGGGATTTATTCAACTGATATTACTCTATGACGTAATTGAAAAATCGTATTACCCATTTGGTAGCCGCCTGGTGCCGCGGGTAAGTATCTACTTTTAATCATTTAATTGTTTACCTTCTTAAAATTTTAACCTCAAATTAAATTTAACAAAATGAAAAAGTTATTAATGGTACTATCTGTTTTTATTTTTTTTGTCGCCTGTAAAAATACTTCACAAACTAATGAAAACCTGCCTGAAGGAATCCATAAAGTTACTGCAGTTGATCTCAATCAAACCAGCCAGTATACCTATGTTCTTGTAAAGGAGTCCGGGGCAGAATATTGGGTAGCTATCCCTCGCAAAGAAATTACAAAAGGAACCGATTATTACTATCGGGATGGGTTGGAAATGAATAATTTTAAAAGCAAAGAGCTCAATAAGACTTTTGACAAAGTACTGTTCCTGGAGCAGTTAGAAGATAATATAAATGCGGTTAATTCTGGAATTGAAATCCCAGGGACTGAGGAGGTAAAAGGCACATCAGATGTTGCTCCGGAGGAAAAAATTGATGAAATTATTGAACCGGTTGAAGGGGGATTGAGTATTCAGGAACTTTGGTCGGGGAAAGATGAACTGGAAAGTAAAACGGTAATCGTTAAAGGCAAAGTAACTAAATATAATCCTGAAATAATGGGGTTTAACTGGGTTCATATTCAGGATGGCACTGAGTTCGATGGCCATTACGACCTGACAATAACTACTCTTGAATCTGTGTCACCAGGTGATGTTGTTGTTTTTAAAGGAACAGTAACTTTGAATAAAGATTTCGGTTATGGGTATTTTTATGAACTCCTTATGGAACAGGCTATATTGGAATGATTGATATTTATCATTCAACATTTAATTAATGTCATTTAAATAGGCAATTATCCCTGCTCCTTTTGGGGGGTTTGTTTTTAATGATTTGAAAACCAGTTTGAAACAAATCGATTTATTCATTATCAGTTACCGATGATAGAGGTTGTTTTTTCAAAACAGTTACCTATTGGTATTTAATGGCACATATTTTGGCAATTTGATGGTATTGTTCTTTTTTTATTGAAAATTGTTCGGGAATTGAAAGAGGTCATATCATTTATTAACAAATCAAAGTTTTGAAACTTGTTGATATTTTAATATGTTTGCCATTGAATTAACAGGAATGCTAACTTATAAAATTTAAAAATATGAAACTAAAAAGTCTGATTCAACTCATCGTCATGATTCTCTTTGTCGGCAACATTTCTTTTGCTCAATCTGCCAAGTATGTCGGAGTAGCAAAATGCAAAATGTGTCATAACAAATCTACTACGGGTGCCCAATACAAAGTGTGGGCGGCAAGCAAGCATGCCAATGCTTACAAGGTTTTAAAAGATGCTGACAAGAAAAACCCAAAATGCCTGAAATGCCACTCCACGGCAGCGGGTGCTGATAAAACCCTACTGACTGAAACAATCACCAAGGAAGAGGGTGTTTCATGCGAATCTTGCCACGGACCTGGCAGCTTGTACAAAACAACCAGTGTTATGAGAAATGTTGAGGCAGCCAAGAAAAAGGGATTGGTCATTCCCAGTGAGAAAGTATGTGTAAAATGCCACAACAGCGAAAGCCCGAACTTCAAAGGTTTTAATTACAAAGAATATTATGCTAAGATTAAACATCCGAACCCGGCAAAATAAATTCTTTTTCATGTCTTTGAAGGCATTGTAAAAATTAACCCCGAATGATACTTCGGGGTTTTTTTATGGATTTTACCCTGGATGATCAATAAAGCCTGCTACCCACATCTATTGAAGGGTTAAAATCATCCAAAAATATTAATAATAGGATATCCGGGATATAAAAAAACCCGGTATGGACAACCGGGGATTTTCTTTATATAAAAAGCTTCATTGCCTAACTGCAACCCAGGCTGTTGCCACAATTTGTGCATTTATAGCAATTTCCGTTTCTGACAGTGATATGCCCGCAAACATCGCAAGGGGGGGCATCACCCATCATATTGCCATAAAATGTTTGTTGATCGTCTTCAACTATTGTTTTCGTTGCGGGATTTCCGGTCGTGGGTTTTTCAGCAATAACAGGTTCAAGTTTATCAATCTCTGTTGTCGCAGATCCCTTGTTTATCGCTTGCCTGGGTTCAGGTTCTGTGTTTACCTCCGGTTCGGGTTTTACCTGAACTAAATCAATACGGTTCAAATATTCAAATCCCAACAGCCTGAAAACATAATCAATAATTGATGTGGCTGATTTAATATTGGCATGGTTAACCGGGCCTGATGGTTCAAAGCGTGTAAAAGTAAATTTGTCGACATATTCTTCCAGGGGTACACCATACTGGAGGCCAATGGAGATAGCAATAGCAAAGGAGTTCAACATGGATCGGAATGAGGCACCTTCTTTATGCATATCAATAAATACCTCACCAAGGGTGTGGTCACTGTATTCCCCCGTCCTGACAAATATTGTTTGCCCACCGATCTTGGCTTTTTGGGTGAATCCTGTCCTTTTATTCGGGAGTTTTTTCTTCTCAACAATTCGTGATAATTCTCTTTTAAACTTGGTGTCAGTTGATTTCTTAATAAGGTTCTGGGCCGCTTGTAGAACTTGTTCCTGTGTCAGTTCATCAATTGAACTAAGGACAATAGAGTCCTCATTAATGATATCCGGGACAGTTGTATTGCTTTCAGTTTTGTTGGAAAGGGGTTGCGATAGCTTACAGCCGTCACGGTAGAGGGCAATGGCTTTTAGGCCGGATACCCAGCCATGGTTGTAGCATTCCTGAATATCCGTGTCAGTAGCTTCATTGGGGAAGTTCACTGTTTTTGAAATGGCACCGGATATGAAAGGTTGGGCGGCAGCCATAACGTTCAGGTGGCCGAGCGGGTGAATAAACCGTTTTCCGTAGTTGCCGTTTTTGTTAGCAGTATCAAAAACAGGAAGGTGTTCATCTTTAAGATGAGGTGCGCCTTCAACAGTCATCATACCACATATGTATTTGTTGGCTTCTACGATTTCATGATCTGTAAAACCAAGTTTCTTGAGCATGTTGAAATTCTTGTCAAGGTATTCCTTTTTTGGAATTTTAAACCTTTCCATACATTCCTCACCCAGTGTATAATGATTGAATGAACTACTTATTTCAAATGTAGAACTAAGACCTTTTTCAACGATTTTAATTTCCTCCAGATTAAATCCTTTATCCAGAAGGGATTCGTAATTAATAAAAGGTGAATCTTTTAAAGTATGGTGTCCAATGGTGTACTGAATAATTTCTTTAATCTGTTTCGATGTATAGCCAAGTGTTTTAAGTGCCGGTGGAATGGACTGATTAATTATTTTAAAATACCCTCCACCTGCCAGTTTTTTAAATTTAACCAGGGAAAAATCGGGTTCTATTCCGGTTGTGTCGCAATCCATTAGCAAGCCAATTGTTCCGGTAGGAGCCAGAACGGTAACCTGGGCATTGCGATATCCATATTTTTCACCCATTTGGAGGGCGTTGTCCCAGGCTTCGGTGGCGGCCGTAAGTAAGTAATCGGGACAATATTTAGGATTAATTCCTTTTGGTTTGATCCCGAGGTTTTCATACGAATCCGTAGCATTATAGGCTGCGTACCTGTGATTACGGATAACTCTGAGCATGTGTTCCCTGTTTTTATCAAACTTATCAAAAGTGCCCAGATGCCTGGCCATTTCTGCAGATGTTTCGTAAGCTGTTCCGGTCATAATAGCTGTCAATGCACCGGTAATGGCAAACGCATCTTCACTATTGTAAGGAATTCCCTGGACCATAAGCAATGAACCCAGGTTGGCATATCCAAGGCCAAGTGTCCTGTATTCATAGGATAATTGAGCAACTTCCTTTGATGGGAACTGTGCCATTAGCACTGATATTTCAAGGATAAATGTCCATAAACGGATGGCGTGGCGATATCCTTCAACATCAAACTCATGTGTTTCTTCGTTATAGAATTTCCGCAGGTTTAATGATGCGAGGTTACAGGCAGTATCGTCAAGGAACATGTATTCCGAACATGGATTGGATGCTTTGATCCTTCCGCCTTCAGGACATGTGTGCCAATCGTTGATAGTAGTATCATATTGAACGCCAGGGTCTGCACACGACCAGGCTGCATCTGCAACCATATTCCAAAGCTTACGGGCGGGTACGGTTTTATACACCTTCCCTGTTTTTCTTTCTATCAGGTCCCAGTTCTTATCTTCTTCAACTGCTTTCATAAATGCATCTGTGACTCGGACAGAATTATTGGAGTTTTGTCCTGAAACGGTGCGATAGGCTTCACCTTCGTAATCATTGGAATATCCGGCAGCTATCAGTGCAGCCACTTTCTTCTCTTCTTCCATTTTCCAGTTGATGAAATCCTCAATCTCTGGATGGTCAATGTCCAGGATCACCATTTTTGCTGCCCTGCGTGTTGTACCCCCGGATTTTATGGCTCCGGCTGCCCGGTCACCTACCTGGAGAAATGACATCAATCCTGATGAATGTCCGCCTCCTGAAAGTTTTTCATTTTTGCCGCGGATATTGGAATAATTTGTCCCAACACCACTTCCATATTTAAAAATACGTGCTTCCCTGATCAGGAGATCCATGATCCCTCCATTATTAACAAGGTCATCATCAACGGACAGGATGAAGCAGGCATGTGGTTGAGGACGTTCGTAGGCTGATTTGGATTTGGTTAGCTTTTTTGTTTTCGGATCGACATAGTAATGCCCCTGTGCGTGACCTTTAATTCCATAACTGCGAAATAAACCTGTATTAAACCATTGTGGAGAGTTTGGGGCTGCAATTTGTGAAAGAAGCATAAAAACAGTTTCGTCATAGAATACCTGTGCATCTTTCTCAGATTTGAAGTAGCCGTTTTCCAGCCCCCATTGCTGCCAGTCGAAAGCCAGCCGGTGAACAACCTGCTTTACTGACGTTTCCGGTCCGGTTGTCCCATCTTTAAGTGGTACTCCGGCTTTTCTGAAATATTTCTGCGCTAAAATGTCTACCGATACCTGTCCCCACGATTGAGGCACTTCAATGTCATTCATTTCGAAAATGATTTCACCATTCGGATTTTTAATGACCGAGGAGCTTCTAACATAATCGAAATAGCTGTACGGATCTTTTCCTTCTTCAGTAAAAAATCTTTTAAATGGGAGTCCGTTACTTTTGTTTTTAGGATTATTCATGCATAAAATTTTGTCAATTTCTCATTAGTTCAAGGCGCTTGTTTTATTTTTTATCCGAAACCTGTACTGTCAGAATTTAAGTCGGATTTTCGAAGCATAACAAAAGTATTTTTAATCAATATTTCAGCACAATTTTTTTATCTACATCAAAAAAGTTGTTTGTAATGGGCATATAATCAGCCTTATATGCTGTTAGCATGAAATGCAAATTCTTACAAATCTAATAGTTAGAAACCAGCGTAGAAATTGTGCGACTGTTGATAACTTTGGAACAGTAGGAAATGGTTTTCCTGGTAAAGGTTTGGCCATAATAAGGAAGAATATTATATGATAATATGAGGTTAATTTATACGTACATCAATATGCGGCATCAGAGATTTTGCCATGAATTTAATAAAAGTTACCAAAGGGCCAATCAGCCTGAGCCTTGTCAAAATTATCATTGCTTTTTTATCATTTCAGGCTAAAATGGTCTTGGTGTATCATAAGATATGCATTCGATAAAAATTAATATCTTTGTGAGACCTAAAAACCGTCAATAATTGAGTACAAGCGTGATCGAATCACTTATCAGGGAAAGGATTGAAGAAGGTAAAAAGCTTTTTGCCTGGTTAATAGACCCGGATAAAGAAACGCCTGCAGAATTTGAAAGCAAGCTGCTAAGTATAAAAGAATTTGAAAGCGGTATTGATCTGTTGTTCCTGGGTGGAAGCTTGTTGTCGGCAGATATGATTTCAGGATATATTGAAACCATCAAAAATCACTTATCAAAACCCATCGTGCTTTTTCCTGGAGGCATTAACCAAATCAATTCGGGGGCTGATGGTATTCTTTTGTTGTCGTTGATTTCAGGCCGCAATCCTGATTTTCTTATCGGACGCCATGTTGAGGCTGCTGCCATCCTGAAAGCCAGCAAGCTTGAAATCCTTTCTACAGGTTATATGCTGGTCGATAGCGGATTACCCACTACTGCTTCATATGTCAGCAATACAACCCCTATTCCTTCCAACAAGACAGATATCGCTGTTAACACTGCATTGGCAGGAGAGCAGTTGGGGTTACATTTTATTTTTATGGATGGTGGAAGTGGTGCATTAATTCCTGTAAGTGAGGAGATGATTAGTGCCGTAAAATCACAAATTTCTGTTCCCCTGATTGTTGGCGGAGGTATTCGTACGCCCGAGCAGATTAAAAAAACTTATGAGGCAGGAGCAGACATTGTTGTTGTAGGCAATGTTCTCGAAAAGGATTTAAACTTATTAAAAGAATTCCTTTCCGTTAAAGAATCAATGTCAAAAATTTAATAATTACCACAAACGAAGATGGTTAAAAAAAAATCCGCTGGCAGAAATACCTTCCAATCGTCAGAAGCTAAAAACAGCACTAAAAAGAAACCACGAAAAAGAAAAAAACCCTCTTCAAGGCTGGAGAAAATAGAGAAAATTGGAGGGCTTATATCCCTCGGTTTTGCTTTTGTACTGCTATTCTCCTTTACTTCCTTTTTATTTACCTGGAAATACGACCAAAGCCTGATCAGAACAACAGAAAGTATTGTTAAGACATTTGAAGAACTAAAACCAGATATTGTTCATAACTGGGTAGGGGTATTGGGTGCTTACCTGTCGCATTTGTTTATTTGCCGTTGGTTTGGTGTTGCATCATTCTTATTTATTTTCATATTTGCAATTATTGGTTTCAGGGGATATTTTGGCTTTAGCCTGGTTAGGCTTAAAAACAGTATTAGCAATTCGCTGTTCTTTATTTTCTGGACTTCAATAACGCTCGGATTCTTATTTCATACCAACCTTGACCTGCTTGGAGGTGGGTTTGGATATCATGCCCAGTTTTGGCTGAGAGGGATCTTTGGCGGTATTGGTACGGGCTTCTTTTTAGTAATTATTATCCTCATTTACCTGGTAATCAAGTTTAATTATACTTTGAAAATTCCTGACATTTTATTTGGAAAAAAAGACTTATCCGTGGATGACGAGATTGTTAAAATTCCGCTGGATGAAGAAATCCCGGAGAACGAAGAAACTACTTCTCCTGATGAAGGGGAAATAACTGTTTCGGATGAAAAGACACTAAAAGAAGAAACAAAAGAAGAAGACGAACCCGTTATTAGGGAGGTGGAAGATAAGCCCGATCCTGTTTCTGACGGTGTTGACTTTGAAGTTGAAAAAGCCGGAATTGAGGATAACGGTGAAGAGAGCGAAGTCGAAATGGAGGCTTTTGACCCTACCCTGGAATTGTCAAATTATAAGCTTCCTCCCCTGGATCTTTTAAAAGACTATGGTGGAGCAGATACGTCAATCAACGAAAATGAATTGGAGGAAAATAAAAACCTGATCATTCAAACACTTCGGAATTACGGAATTGAAATCGATAAGATCAAGGCAACAGTTGGCTCGACAATAACACTGTATGAAATTGTCCCATCAGCCGGAATCAGGATATCAAAAATTAAAAACCTGGAAGATGATATTGCCCTAAGTCTTGCCGCCTTAGGGATACGGATCATTGCACCCATCCCCGGCAAAGGCACCGTGGGAATTGAAGTTCCCAATAAAAAACCGGAAATTGTTTCAATCCGTTCTGTGCTTGGCTCCTCAAAATTCAGGAACTCTAATGATGAACTGCCTTTTGCTCTGGGGCGAACGATTTCCAATGAAGTTTTTATGGCTGACCTGGTTAAAATGCCTCATTTACTGATTGCCGGAGCTACAGGACAGGGTAAGTCGGTTGGGCTAAATGTGATCATTGCTTCCCTGCTGTATAAAAAGCACCCTGCCCAGGTGAAATTCGTTTTTGTTGACCCAAAGAAAGTCGAATTAAGCCTTTATTCAAAAATTGAGAAACATTACCTGGCTAAATTACCTGATTCGGAAAATGCTATCATTACGGATGTAGACCAGGTTGTGGGCACACTCAAATCACTTACACAAGAGATGGATGACAGGTACTTGTTGTTGAAAGAAGCCCATGTCAGAAATATCGTTGAATACAATACAAAATTTATAAACCGAAGGCTTAATCCTCAAAAAGGCCACAGGTTCCTGCCTTATATTGTGTTGGTGGTTGACGAACTTGCCGACCTGATGATGACAGCCGGAAAGGAAGTGGAAATGCCCATTGCCAGGCTTGCCCAGCTTGCCAGGGCCATTGGAATCCATTTGATCCTTGCCACACAGCGTCCTTCAGTAAATATTATTACAGGAACAATTAAAGCAAACTTCCCGGCCCGGATTGCTTTTAAAGTTAGTGCTGCTGTTGATTCCCGGACTATACTCGATTCAAAAGGAGCCGAACAACTTGTCGGGAAAGGGGATATGTTGTTTTCAACCGGGAGTGAATTTGTCAGGATCCAATGTGCATTTATTGATACGCCAGAGGTAGATTCAATTGTTGACTTCATTTCTGACCAGCCTGGCTTTTCTGTGCCTTTTGAATTGCCCGAAGTGGTGAATGAATCCGATGGAACAAGTTTCGGAGGTGAAGGTGTTGAAGATCTGGATGAACTTTTTGAGGAAGCAGCACGCATTGTTGTCCAGCATCAACAAGGATCAACTTCCTTGTTGCAACGAAGGCTAAAACTGGGTTACAATCGTGCAGGGCGTATTATTGATCAACTCGAGAGTGCCGGTGTTGTCGGTCCTTTTGAAGGTAGTAAGGCCCGCTCGGTTCTTATTCCTGATGAATATACACTGGAACAATTTTTGAAAGATTTCTACGCCAATAACTAACTACATGACATCATCTTTTTCACCCCTTATTTTCCTTATCCCATTTGCTTTTTTCCTTAATCCGTGTTTTGCCCAGGATGAAGTGGCAGGGAAGGAAATCGTTAATAAAACTGTTGAAAAATATAAATCTCTGGGTTCCTATAAAGTGAATTTCGATTACATCTTTGAAAACCGGATGGAGGAATCAAAAGATACACAGTCAGGGGTGTTTTATGTAAAAGATAAAATGTTCAGGATTGATCTGGATGACCAGTTGATCGTTACCGATAACAAAACTATCTGGACTTACCTAAAAAGTGCCAATGAGGTTCAGGTAACAGATTATGACCCGGAAGACCTTGAAATTTCCCCCAATAAAATATTTACATATTGGGATAAAGGATTCCTGGCCGGATATTCCGGTGACACCAGAATTGATGGGAAATTCACCAATCTTGTTG
>CAZVAY010000012.1:0-1981 GCA_964625265.1 uncultured Sphingobacteriales bacterium
GAATTAGAACGATTGTTAAAGAAAAATAGAATTAACATATCTCCCGAGAAAGCTATAAATGAAATAAAGGAAATAAGGCAACTACAATATGTTTTACCTAAATCTAAGCAGATAAAAACGAAAATTTTAAAGCCAACACAAGTGCAAGAGCAATTGCTTAAAATGAAAATCTAAAAAGGTAGGTGACCCAATGCACAAAACAGGAAACAGACAAAGTAATCAGAATCGTTCTTGCCATAATTATTGGCGCTGTGGGAATCTATTTCAAAAGCTGGTGGGGATTGCTGGGTTTAATCCCTTTGCTCACGGCTCTATTCAGTTTTTGCCCGATATATTCACCTTTTAAGCTCACCACAGCAATGAAAAATGAAGGGGAATAATTGAGGGGGTTTCTTTTTTTTGATAGTGACGAACAGGTTACCCCTAACAATATTTTACCACTGCTTCAAAAACCCTGTCAGCATCAATATCTTCCATGCAGGGTTTCTCACGCGAGCAGGAAGTACCGTAATAACAGTCGCAACCTGTTGAGGGCTGTATGATCTCTCCCCTGCCGTAAAGTTCAAATTCGTATGGGTTAAAGATGTTGACAAACAGGATCATATTCTTCTGCAATGCAGTGGCGATGTGCATCATCATGGACACGGCCGTCACCACCACATCTACGTTGTTGGTGAGTGCAATAAATTCTTTCAACGAAAAAGTGCCGGGGTAATAGCAACCGGTTTGTGCTGCGTAATAGCGGTTGGCCTCCTCTTCATCAGGGCCTCCGAGTACTACAGGGAAATACCCGTTGAATTGAAGCATTTTGATCAACTCTATCCATAAGTCACGGGGCCACAACCGGGTCAGCCATCTTTTACCACATCCGGTATTAAGCCCTATCACTTTTTTTCCTCCTGCAATCTCCCTGAATTTATCTCTCCATTTATCGTGATAAACCTTTTCTACATCCATCAGGTAGGGTTCGTGGCCAAACTTCAAGTGGCATATTTCAAATATCTCTTCCAGGTAGCTTTTGGTATTTTTCTGTGAGACTGAATCGAACAGGCCGGTAACCAGCTTATGCTCTGCAGCGGGTGTAGCAGGGGCAATGTGGTGATCTTTTAAGGTAAACCCATATTTTTCAGGAGCCTCTACCTGTGATAACAGCGCACAGGCTTCATATTCCTTGTCGAGGTTCAAAGCAATATCAAAGCGTTGGTGCCTGACCTGAAATACGGACGTAAATTCCCATTGTAAAATTTCGTCAATCTCGTTCTGAGGTAAAATATCCGGAGTGTGGGTCAGCCATGTGATATGGCAGCCCGGATATATTTTCCTGAATCGGACCACCAGCGGTGTGGTACGGATCACATCACCCATGGCACCCAGCTTGATGATCAGGATTCGCTTTGATGGCTTTTTGTAATCTGAACAACCAACGCAAATACTTCCCTTTTCCTTATTGGGCCGGCAGGGAATACCACCTTTAAAATAAATGCAATCGTATTTTATATCGCTCTCATTCATTTTGTACTATTTTGTGGCAAAGATAAAAAGATATACAGAAGATGAACAGGGTTTCCAGGACCTGCTCAAATTGCGATATCCAATTTTATTTTCAGTTTTTGAAACCATTATCCAGCTAGGGCTTTAAAAGTTATTAACCACATATTTAGTTTGATAAATATTTAAAAATCGACTTTCATATCCCTGTTTGTTTTGGATTATTTCGCTTCGAAAGGCATAGTAGATTTACGGCTTTGAAAACCCGATTGCAAGCCAAAACCTATAGGTGCAGCATATTAATGCTTTTTGTGATAGATTTTAAGATTTTGTGTCAATTTTGGCAAAATCATTAAAAACCTCAAGAAATGCTTTTTTGGATTCTGTTTACTTTTCGATATGCATTGATAAAACAAATCGTAGGCCCCATGCTGTACGGCCCAGGCTACAGACTACGATTAGTGGGAGGATATCTTGGTTAATTAAACACTTA
>CAZVAY010000012.1:2081-20653 GCA_964625265.1 uncultured Sphingobacteriales bacterium
TTCCTAACGGAATATATAAATTTGTTTTAAAGAACAATATTAAAAATATATTTACTTCAGATATAATCATTCAAAAGTAGCAATCCTAATGCTCGTCCCCGTTTGCACTTAAAATCCGCATAACTTATCTACAAAAAGTTGCAAAGCCTTTATAAATGAGGCTTTGCAACAAAAGTATTTTCATCTAAAACGGGTATAGAATCAGTTTCCGGGAATTTTAAGGTCATTTATTACAGGGTGTTCCTTTGATAAATGGGATGAACAGGGTTTCCAGGACCTGCTCAAATTGCGATATCCAATTTTATTCTCATCATTAAATCTAATAATAAAAATATCATTATATATCACCATAAGTGAATCACGTAGTAAACCTAAGTGATGCCCAAAACTTTAATTTTAAGTGCGTTTCTGAAGGTTTTTTTGTACGAGCATTGATATTTTTGATGGCTCAAAACAGAAACAATTCAAATGGTACCTTTTTATTTTTTTTATTACTTAACTCCATCAAATTACAAAAACGATGTATAAACGACTTCGCTATTTTACAGGCCTGTTCTTCCTTTTTGTTTCGCTGTCGCTGAATTCATTTGCTCAAAAAGCCAGTATTCAGGGGAAAGTGATGGACAAAACCGACAACAGCCCGCTTGAAGGGGCCAACGTGGTTTTACTTCCCAATAACTTTGGTACAGCCACACGTGCCGGTGGGGAATACAAACTTAAAAAGCTAAAAAAGGGAAACTATACGCTGGCGGTCAGCTTTGTCGGATATAAAACATGGAAAAAAGAACTGACCCTGAAAGATGGTGACAATCTGAATATGGATATTTCCCTTGAAAAAGGCCCTGTTGTACTGAGTGCCACAGAAATTGAGGTAAAGTCCCAAACACCCTTTGCTCATGGAAAAACAAAACTTCTCCAGCAATTGATCGAACAGGAAGCCACCAAAGATATTGGCGACTTCCTTCGTTCGGTCCCCAATGTATCCGGCATTAAAAAGGGTGGAACCAATATTGACCCGGTGATACGCGGTTTCAAGTTCGATCAGTTGAATGTACACATGGATGGTGGCATCCGTATCGAAGGCGGTTGCCCGAACCGGATGGATCCCACTTCGGCCCATGTGGAAATGGAAGATATTGACAACATCGAGATCATCAAGGGCCCTTATGTGTTGCGTTACGGCCCGGCATTCGGGGGCATCATTAATCTTGTGACCAAAAAACCGAGGCCATCCGAAACAGGTAAATTTGAAATACATGTCCGCGGCCTCAAGGGTTACGAAAGCAATTGGGATGGTGACAAGGAACACCTACAGGTGTATGGCGGGACTAAAAGTATCTATTTCAGCCTGTCCGGATCACAACTTCGTTACGGCAACTACGAAGATGGAAACGGCAACACCCTGCCCTCTTCCTTTCATAAATGGAACCAGTCGGTTGAAGTTGGGTTAAGACCCCTGGAAAATCACGAAATCCTTCTTTCTTTCAACGAATCACATGGCAGGAATGTAAAATTCCCGGCCCTTCCTATGGATGAAAGAAAAGACGATACCCGTGTGATGGCCTTTGATTATACTGCCAAAAAAGTAAGTGATAAAATTGAAGACATCAAGGTGAAAGTGTACCGCTCGCATGTTTACCACGAAATGGACAATAAGGAAAAACCCTTTGGTGATACCGTGGCAGCAGTCAGCATCATTGATCCCACGGTTTGGGGAGGCAGGGCAGAGATTGGGTTGAAACCCACCCTGGCCACCCATATCTTTATTGGTACCGACTTTGAGGTCACTTCCAAGGATGGTGACAGGACAAAGAATTTTTATGAAATGCCTCCCAACACCATGGGCATGCCGGTAAAAGTGGAAGAACTCTGGAGCGACTCGCGCATCCAAAACAACGGTTTCTTTGTAGAATACAGTGGCAATTACGAAACGTGGAACTTTATTGCTGCTGCCCGTTTCGATATCAATAGCGGTACTACTGCCAACATGGATATTTATAAGTTTGTCATGGGCAAACCCGATACAGTCCAACAAACTGTCACTGATGTGGAGTCGAAATACAACAACTTCAGCTTCAGCCTGGGGTTGAACAAACAACTTAATGAAAAAACGGAAATAGGCCTGGGCCTCGGACGTGGCGTACGAAGCCCCAATATGCTCGAACGATATATCCGTCTTCTGCCTGTTGGTTTTGATAAATACGATTACCTGGGTGACCCCCTTCTCAAACCCGAAAAGAACCATCAGGCCGACCTGTATGTCAATTTTGAAGATGACAAAATTGGAACATTCAACCTGAACGGTTTTTACTCCTACGTGATCGATTATATTACCGCCAAACAGCTTCCCCCATCTGAGATTTTGCCAAATACAGCCAGTGTACTCGGTGTCAAACAATTTGTTAATGCACCGGAACCTGTAAGTTTCACCGGCTTTGAATTCACTTATGCCTCTCCGTCACAATATAAACTGCAGGGACAGGTTGTAGCTTCTTACACAATGGGTACCTTTTCCGGTATTTATGACAAGCTAATAAAAATCACCAACGACCCGGTGAATGAAATACCACCTTTTGAAGCCAATCTGTTACTACGCTACAGCCTCTTTAACAACAAGTTGATCCCACGCCTTAATATCCGTTATGTAGGTGCCCAAAACCGTGTCAGCACTGCCTTTGACGAGCAGGCCACCCCGGCATTTACCCTCGCTGATTTTGGCCTGGTTTATAACCACAACAAATTCCTGAAAGTTACCGGAGGTATCAATAATATTTTTGACAAAGCCTACTATGAGCACCTCAACAGAAGGATACTGGGCTCCAGCACCAGCCTGTACGAACCCGGAAGGATATTTTATATCAACATGATCGTTAACATTTAAACCCATTGCCATGAAAAAATTTAAACCCTATATTTTTCTATTCCTGTTACCCGCCCTGTTGCTTGTTACGCTATCGTGTGAAAAAAATGCAGAACAGCGCAGTGTCAGGTATTATGTCAAAGGCCTGAGCTCCGAATACAAGGTAACCTGCCGGGTGAACGGAAGCATGGAAACACAGACACTGACCGGACAGGATTATACCAGGGAGTTTTGGGCCGAACCAGGGGAGGTGCTATACTTTGATGTTAAATACAAGGACAAGATGCACAAAATGTCAGGCTTTGCCACAGTGATCACTGTTAACGGTAAACTGCTGAAAGAATCTTACGGCTACGACATAAAATGGGCCGACTCCGCCACGGTGGATATTCCCTATCCATTTGAGGTTATCCTTAGCAGTACGGTTCCGTATTGATTTTATTATTTCAAACTTAGACTTATCCAAAGTATAAAACTTTGGATAAGTTATATTTACTTGCGTGGTTTATTCTTTCTTCGCAATTTTGCTTGTCAATTGACGAAATGAAAAAGTTTTTACTGTTAGCGATTTTGGGGCTGTTATACAGCCAGGGAGCCATCGCCCAGGCGAATCTGAAGTTTGTCAAGAAAAGCTATGAATTTGCCCCTTTCGAAAAAGGTAAAAAGTATTTCTACCGTTTTGAGTTTACCAACAAAGGAACCGCAACGTTATTCATTTCCTTTGTCCGTATGACCGACCCTGACCGCTGCAAAGTAGAGTGGCCCAAATCGGTTATCCAACCCGGTGAAAATGGATTCATTACGGTTCATATTGATTTGGAACATTTTTCCGGGACACAATATTCAAACTCTTTGATGGTCTATTCCAACTGTCCGGCACCGGCCAACATGAAGACCATTGAGTTTTCTGGAAAAGTGATTGAAAAACCTGAAAAGTAAGAAAGGCCTCTTCGGCCTGTCTTACAATGCAGGAGTACATGAATATCCCTTGATCCCGGGGATGAAGGGTTCTGTTCTATTTAAAGAGCACTCTTTCCGAAACTTGTTTTTTGCCCAGGACCACCTGAAGGAAGTATAATCCTGATGGCAGGTCTCCACGTTCAAGGGAATAATTATAACTATCAACATCCCTGATTTGTATAACGCGAATTCCGGATGCCGAATAGAGTGAAATGCTACTAATCTTTTCAGTCCTGTCTTTACTCGAAATAATCAGGGATGCATTTGCAGGATTTGGATAGATGCTCAGATTGTTTTGCATGGGTCTCTCAGGTATTGCAGCCGATTTAATATTTAGGGCTACAAGGGCACGCGGGCAGAAATAACCCATGATCGAATCAATATAGGTTAGCGCTTTGGCTTTGGTTGCAAAAGGATTTAACTTAGAGCCGAAGCCTGTTGAGCCGGGTGTGGTGTTATCAATATTCGGATCATTGGGGTTGTACCACGACCAGGGTTCAAATCCATTTGCAGGGCCGGCAAAGGGGAAAAGCCCTTCATAAGGCGAGAGCATTTTTGCCCTGACCGTATAAGGATCGGTAAAACCAGCGCTTTTAAAAATATCCTGATTGCCCAGATTGTTGGCATATCTTGAAAGGTCGTGCGAGCCGCTGACTTCAACAATGGGGTCACCCGTTGAAGCAACAATAACAACAGCTGTTTTGTAAGGTGTCAACAGGTCAGCAAGCCCGTGAAAGGAAACTATGGGTACTTCACCGCTTTCCTGCCAGATGGTATCGCCAATGGCTCCTGCAATATTCAGGATCAATTGCACATCCGAAGTATAGCCGGGATGATTATAAATATTGACGCCCGGCAATCCTCCTTCCCCATCAAATCCGCCTGTAACAGCCTGGTTCACAAAAGGCTTTCCATTGCCATCCTGAAGTTTGAAAATATTGATTTCCGATGTTTTATCGAGTGAACCATAGGCAAGGGCTACATATGCGCCTGAATTGGAGCCACCCACTGTTATCCTCATGGTATCTACCTTGTAGGTATCGGTTGTAGCAGCATCTTTTTTGAAATATCTGACACAGGCTTTCGCATCCTGCATGGCACGATAAACAGCATTAATAATGGTATTGGCTTTCACTTCCTGGCTGGGGCTAAGCGGGTTCCAGCCAAGACGGTAATCTATGGAAACAGCCACCCATCCACGCCTGGCAAACTGTGTACACATTTCAACCATGCTGCTGTCTTGTTTGTCGCCAAATGGAAGCTGGTTCAAACCTTTGGGAAGAAAACTCCCGGCATGCATCATGATGATCAACGGTCGCTGGGCCAAAGTGTCATTATCAGGTGTATAGACATCCATAAGCAGATCAGATAATACAGGTGTTCCGGTCAGTACGGAGTAATTTTCCCCGTATTTTACGTTGGTATTCACAGTGACATCTGTAAATATCTCGTTTAAATACCGTTCAGTAGCGGTTTGCCCGAATGATTGAAAAATTACAACAGTCAGTGCAACCATTCCTAAAAGTCTTGATCGTTTTTTCATAGTTTCAATTTTATTGGATTCTGATTAATATTATACAAATATACATATTTTAATATTTTAATATAATTAATGATTGCAAATTCTCTCTTCCGGGGAAATGTGACATTTTTGTAAGTTATGACGATATAAACGGAATCCTTACGTTAAGTTCCTGCTTAAATTAGCTTTTATTTGACAGGTTTGTCAATATCGACCAGCACAGAAAAATAGACAATACGGCCAATATAGGGACCTCCATAAGTTTGGAACCTGAGCTTGTTGAGCAGGTTGGACGCACCTAATTTAAGGCTTGAATGAAGTCTGGGGATATCGTAGGTAACCTGGGCATCTACCATGTCGTAAGTGGGAACAAATCCAGTAAACTGCGGGGAACCTTCAAACAGAAATCCCTGGATCCACTTGTAGTTAATACTGAATCCGGCATTGTGGATAGCGATAACAGGCAATTTTTCACTGATCCTGGCAAACCATTTTATATCAAATGAAATGTCACGGCCGGTGATACCAATATTAAATTTGTGTTCAGGTGTATTAAAAGCCGGAATAATAGGGTCGACAGAACCATGCCGGTTGAGGACATTCCATGAATAATTACCTGACATTACAAATTTTTTACCCATGAAATAATTCAATCCTGCACTGAACCCCATGGTTGTAACCTGGTCGGGGGAATTGGCGGAAACCCTATATACCTGGGTCTTGTTTATGATGCCACTCGCTGAATCAAAGGATACCTGTGCCCCAATCTTGTATCCAAGAAAATCGTGGTACAGACTGAAATAATAACTCGCATCAACAAACAAACGCTCAAACAATGTCCCTTTAAAGCCTATCTCAACTGACTTCACCTTCTCCGGTTTTACGGGATCAACATCAAAATACTCAAGTGTATCCTGGTTCAGTGCATCGAAATAATTGATCAGTGAGGGAATGGTGACCAGAGAATTGAACCCGTTGATATTGCCAATCAGGATAGCCCTGCCAACATTATAATACAGGTATTGATCCTGTAACGTTGGGTTGCGAATGGCAGATGAAAACGACAGCCTGAAATAAGTATTGTCCCGGTATTTATATACAGCCGATGCTGCCGGACTAATGTTGTAAGCATAATTCTGGTTTTTATCAACACGTGCAATAGCATTGATGATCAGCTTTCCATCCATTACCCGTTTTTCGAACCAGGTATATAATCCGAATTCGTAATTGGAGAGTTTGATGTCACTGGTGTCGCTGAATATCGTTCCCCTTGAATCGGGCATATATTTTCGGTACGATCCTCCGGTAATAATATCTGCCAACTTTGTGTTGAACCTTTTTTCAGCCTGAAAGTGTGACAAAGCTGACTTATCATAAAATCGTGAGCCCCCTTGTAAAAAAGTGGTTTTGGAAGTTATAATTTGAAATAGTGAATCAAATGAAGCAGTACCCGGTACCAGGTAAGGATGTGACCCAAAATATGGATTTCCGGTTTGGTCGGCATAATTACGTGCCTCCTGGTGCCACAACCTCAACTGATCACTGTTTTGGTTCATAACAATATCAGCCTGGTCATATTGGTAAGGGTGTACAATTGGCGGAAAACCGGGAAGTTTCCAAACTAGCGGCCGGATATTCAATGCCCAGTACGAATTATAATCTTTCGACCATATTTCATTTTTCTTTGCATCCTCCAGCATGAGTATGGCTGTAAATACAGCATCATACGATTTTCCGGCATCTTCTTTTGTGTAATAATACCTGATAAAATAGTCGTCCTTTTTTGAGAGCTCTGCTTTATGCTGATAAAATTTTATGTCTTTCAGGCTGTAACGGTTGTCACCCTGATAAACCGTAGTTCCGGTGCCAAAATTAAAATTATAATTTAA
Source organism: uncultured Sphingobacteriales bacterium (assembly GCA_964625265.1). Classification (GTDB taxonomy): domain Bacteria; phylum Bacteroidota; class Bacteroidia; order CAILMK01; family JAAYUY01; genus CAYNBC01. Next base: position 9,313 of record CAZVAY010000012.1, read on the forward strand.
CACAACATCCGGCTTCAGTTTATAATACAGGCCACTGCCCAGTTTAAGGTTTGTCGTATTATAATCGACCAGGTCGCGCTCCTTATAGCCCGTGCGATAATAGATCCCGAGCCCGGGATACATCCTCCGGCCATAATCATTGGTAAAATTGTTGGAACCGCTGTTGATATTTTCGTCTCCGTAAATATTAACTGCATCATATCCACCCCAGTTATTTTCGTTTACCAGTGACTGTTCTGTCGGGTTGTAATTTGTTGCTTCCCAATCATTGGCACGCAGGAAGCTGTAGTTCACTTTCAAAGCAAATTTTTCAGTCCCATTTTTATTTTTAAACACTTTTGCATACCTGATAGCATTTTCAAACATATTTCTTTCAGCCACCTTGGCCAATATTGTAATACCCCTGTGAATAAACGGGTCTTTAGTCGTCATGCTGATGACACCATTGAAGGCATTCGGCCCGTACATAGCGCTACTTGCACCGGCAATGATCTCGACTTTTAAAATATCCAGCTCGGATGAACCCAGAAAATTTCCCAGCGAAAAGTTCAGGCCGGGTGCCTGGTTGTCAACACCATCAATAATCTGTAGCGACCTGACGGGACGGGTACTGTTAAATCCCCGTGTGTTCACTATTTTGAACCCAAGGCTTGCTGCTGTCAGGTCAACACCTTTGAGCAATCCCAGGCCATCATAAAAGTTGGCTGCGGGAGTTTCCCTGATTGAAATAACATCCAGGGATTCCACAGTTAGTGGTGACTCTTTTTGCTTTTCGGTTAACCTTTCCGATACAATAGTCACCTCCTCAAGTTGGTAATCTGAAGGAGACAATTTTATATTCAGCTTCGGGTTATCCTTCTCAACAACTACCTCTTTCCTTTCGTAGCTGATAAATGAAAAAACAAGAGTAACCGGCAGTTTTTGGGAAAGCCTGAGTTCAAAGGAACCCTGCTCATTAGTCATGGTGCCAATATTGGTACCTTTTACGGTCACCGATGTGCCGGGTAATTGTTCACCATTAGACTTGTCGGTAACAACACCTTTTATGTTGACCTGGGCAAAAACAGCCTGGCCCTGAAACAGGAGCCAAATCATTAACATTTGACAGAATAATCTGAGAATAGCCGGGTAATACCTTTTCATACAGGAACTACTAAGGTTGACTTTTTTTAATCGAAATATTTGAGAGGAAGCAGTGAAATTGCCCATTAAACAGGAGTGGCAACATCCCTTGATTTGAATTGTTCATAGCTAACAAATATATAAAAGTTATTTATATATCTAAATATTCTGATTTGTGAAAAGTTATTTCCGGGTAATTCCAGGTGGGAGCCCGTATGTTAGATAATCAGGGTTGAATACCGGCTCCAAACCGGTCAGTTTCAGCGTTTAACCTCAAACAGTACCACTTGTTTGTCTTTTCCTTTTAACTGTACCGCCCCGATTTCAGAAGTTGAATAATCATCGGAAATATCGACAAGCCGGAGGAATTCATTCGAAACAAGCAGGTCCTTTTCCAGTTGCTTGGCCTCTCCCTGAATCCGGGCAGCCGTATTGACCACATCGCCCAGGTAGGCAATCTCACATTTATCATCCCCTATTTCGCCTGAGATTACCTTGCCACAATGGATGCCCGTACGGAATTCAGGTACATAGCCGTATGATTCAAGGTAATGTTCTCTCCGGTCCCGGATGGTATCCAGTATACCAAAGAGGCAGTCAACAGCCCTTCGGTTTTCATTTTTCAGGCCCACTTTCCAGACCACAATGACTTCATCGCCAACATATTTATATATTTCTCCTTTGTAATAATCAATGGGTTCACTGATATCGTAAAAGAACTCATTCAGAAAAGCATGAAATTTTACGTGGCCTGTTTTTTCAGCAATGGTGGTGGAACTTACCAGGTCAAGAAACATGAATATCCTGTTTTCTTCCAGGGGCTTATGGTAGCGCCCACTCATAAACTTCCACAAAACGCCTCTGCCTATAAGCCTGTTGGTGCTGATGGTAAACATTCCAATTGATATACTAACAAAAGAGATAACCGAAACCGGAAACAGCATGCCCATCTGAAGGTCCATTCCAATCAATGGTGCAAATGCCAGTGAGGTCAATATGAACAGGCCGACAACAATAAAGCCTTGCACCAGGGATTTCAGGATAAATACTGTTAAAAAGTTGAAAGGCCTGAGTAGCTTTTTCGAACCAATGAATTCGAACCAGGCTGTGGCAAAACTGATCAGGGATGCATTAGTTGCCCCTTTAACGATATAATAAAATATGAAATGCGGATTATTCTGGTCACTTCCCGTGATCCCGCCTACTACAATTCCAATAGCAAGGCCAATAAGTGTAATATAAAATACCCTCTTTCGAGCCCGTTTATTCCGGAAACCCTTCATTGATCAATCATAATGTTGATTAACAAATGTACAGGATTTTTTTTGTTCGGACTTTTATATACTCTGTAAAATTCTTTGGGACAAGCCAATCGGGCAGGCTGACCACCTGGGTTACATCATCTTTTCTGATGTATTAAAAGTTGATGAATTTCATGCTATCAGAAATGTAATCCGGCACCACCAAACAGGGAGAAATCGGAAACATAGCCATTGGTATTGTACAACTCCCGTTGGATGAGCCTACCACCGGCTTCAACAAAGAATTCCCGGTTGACCCGGTAACGCAAACCCAGTTCGATGGTATACCGGGATATATTATACGTATCGGAAGGAGGCAACTGTAGTTCTGCAAAATCAGTGTATAGTAAAACTGAGTTGTTGGAATGACGGCTTATCTGGAAGCCTGCCCCAGCAAATGGCTGGTATTTAATTCCGAAATAATACCTGACACCGGCACCGGCATATACCGCATTGAATTTACTTCGCACAAGCAAATCTTTCGTAGTCGCGGTTGAAGAATCTTTGAGGTTCTCGTAATAATGAATGGGAAGATAACCCTCGACAAACCCACGGCTGTTACCGGCATTCACCCTGACCTGCAGGTTCTTCATCAATTCATATCCTGCTGAGAAGGAATAATCAATAACATTGGCAAAGTAAAAACCTGAGGATGCGGTGAAGTAGTAATCGTAGTTATAGAATTTTCTAAAGATGGAATCGAAGCCAAAGTTATCAATTTGGTCTCTGATCTGGAGCACAGTGCCCCCTTTGAACCATTCTGCTCCGGCCTCATTCATCCAGCGCTGGCCAAATTCACCTGACAGTTCGATTTTCCTGTCCAGGCAAACCTTACCGATATACTGATCATCAACCAGTTTGACAGTACCTTGTTTTTTTGGTAAAAAGGCAATGGTCGATTCGCGGTACCTGCCGCAGCTGAATGCATCAAAAACAAATATAAGGCGGCTTGTTGTATCTATTTCCAGGATAAACCGGCCATTGATCATTTTGCCACCCGCAGGCATTTTTATTTTGTAAAATTCCTCCAGGAAATTGAGGGCGGATTCACCATCGGGCAGAGATTCACCCACTGCAATATACTGGTTCCTGTCTGTCCTGAAAGTAAACAACCTTGTTAAAACAGCCACCATTGCCTTTGTTGCAACCGCTAATTCTTCGGAACCTGTATTGTTCCGGTCAGCGATGGAACTTAAGTATTCAGACTGGTCATTCAGATCAAGCAACCGGGCTGCAAGCCTGAAAAGATCGTCTGATGGTAGTTGATCAAGATTGCAGCAATCGAGGGAGAATTCCAGGTTGTTGTTCTGATATAACAGCAAGAGCCATTCTGCCATATTTTCTGCCTGCTGCAGGAACGAATTGAATTGAACTGCCTCAGGATTTTCCGGGTTGGTGTTAATCAAATTTTTCAAGGCAGAAATCCTGCTCTCCAGGTAATTCTTCAATATTTCGGTTTCCGGTTTTTTATCAAAATTAACCGGGTTCAACCATTCAGCCGGATTGAAATCCTCCATCTGTTTCAACCAATCAACCAGGCTGCCATTGGTCACAGGAATAGCGTTTTCAGTCCCGGGTGTCAGTATTTCATCCAATTGATCGTCCAATAGTTTTTCAAGCAGGAAGATTTTAATTAATGGCGTTTTCCCTTCAGCAACTTTACAAGGCAAACAGTTATTTTCATTTAGGAATTTCTGGTTTGCAACAGGATAGATTTCGAAGCGCTTTGTGGCAACACCGGGCGTTTTCACAGCCCTGTGCGTGGGTTGGAAACCCACCACCTGTGGCAGACAAGAGGGTGGTTTATCCATATCTTCCGGTACAATAAATACCCTTGCCTCCTGCCCTATGGTTTTCAATATATTGTGATACCGTGAATAACTTTTGTTAAATGCCCGCATGTTCTCCTCACCCCCGGCTGCCTTGTAAAAATCAAACAGGGCCTTTTTCAGGTCAGCTTTCTTTATCGCCTGTCCATCCAGCCCGGCAGAAGCAATCCAAACAGCCATCTGTGTAATCACCATCCTCTCATAGTAGGGGTCGTTGTTGAAATGTGTTACTATTTTTCCAGCGGTTTTCAACCGGCTGAAAGCGTTCTCTAACCGCCAGGTATAGTTAACGAGCAACAGTTGGGTGAGTTCATAATTCATTTCGATATCGAAATAATATTTCAACGGGTCGTGTGTGCCAGGATGGGTAACAATAAAATCAAAAGGAATAAGTTCAGCTTCATCCATTTTGATCACATTGTAATTTACCAACCGGTTGACAACAGAATCATACGGCAATATTTCCGGTTTGCTCAGTTTGGCAATGATGGGCCATTCTATCTCGGCATTTGCTTTCTGTAACGGCTTACTGATATCGGTTCCATAACCCTGCAGATAAAATACTCCCTTTTCGACTGCCGGTACCCGGATAACATGTGCACCGGGAATGACATAACCCTGGAACTTGTTAAGAAAGGGTAAATAAAAAGGGTTTAATGACAATAAAAAATCATCCTCACCAAGCCTGTTGTCAACCTCAACCCTGATCACGTTGCCAAAGAGTTTCCCTGTTGTGTACGCTTTGATGATAGGTTGTGCTCCGGAATAACCACTTAACGAAACAATAACCAATAATATACAGATGACCCTGGTTTTCATATTTTTTTTACTGCTTATTTAGATAATTCGAAAAACATTGGTCAAAGATAGGAATTTTGGGAATTGTGGGAGGAAGGTGAATGAACCTGGAGAGACGAAACTAATGAGAGAGGGAAAGCTCCAATGACGGAGAATGATATGAGCCATAAGCATTGACCATCTCCCCGAACATTTAACTTTTTCATTGTCCTTGTGGAAAAAACTTGTGGAGTGAAGAGATTATCCGTACTTTTTTATTTTGAAAAATTATACAACTAACGTCACTTTTAACCTGAAAAATTCCTGATTTTTTCATATAAAACACTGACGGCTGAAGATCAGGTTAATATCAATTATTTATCATTTTTAATTGATTTAACATTAGTATAAATTTTCCATACTATATAGCCTAAAAGTATCGCACAAAGTATCATAAAAATAACTGATGGCTTGTGTACTTTGCCGTTTCTAATAATCCCTGCTAACAGTACTGGAATTATAACTAAGGGCTTAAATCTTTCCAGTTTATATTTGCTTCGAAATGGATTGAAAACAAAATAAAGACCAATGAGTAGAATGACAATGAAATAGATTTCGTTATTCATAATTTTAACTTAGGCGTATAATAATAAAGTCCCATTTTTTTCGAATGTTTTCATGATTTTTAATTTATGAATTATATAGTTATGACAAATATATACATATATATCCAATTTTTTTAATTTCTATATCATAATGTATTTTGAAAGCTGAATTTAATCCCTGAATCCTGGTCACAGAAACTTGTGTAAAGGGCAAATCCGGATAACGAGATAATATCTTTATCTGTCGTTCAGTCCGATGATCTATTAATAATCTTTCAGTGCATAGGTTCAACTATAAAAAATCGTTGATATTAAATCTGCAACTATTTAACTCTACGACCCACCGACAGAACTAAAACCCGTTACATTGAACAAGAAACTTTAAATCCGAAACACTCATTTCCTTCCCGGCACCCACTTGTTCCGTAGGTTCAGCATGGGTTTTTCAATGAGCTTTGAAAGTAAAACTCCTGTGAACATTGTCAGAATAAAGTAGATCATGAAATAGACCGGCTGTGGCAAATCCGGGATAAATTCTTCAAACAGGTACAATGAGAAATGTTTGACAAATAAATGCCATATATAAACGGAATAGGAATAAATTCCCAGCCGTGAAATTAACCTGAACATCCTTTTGCCTGTGAACTTTTGAATGTTCCTTTCGCTGCCGGGAACCGCTACCACAAGCCCCACCCAGCCTGCAAAACCCAGGTAAATCAGGGTCAGGCCAGCCGTATTCATAAACACTGATTTGATAGGAAAGAAGAATGAAAAGGAAACAAGTACCAGGCAGGTAACAAATATGATGGCCTTTTTTTGTTGAAACAATGCAGTGAATCCTTCATTTTCAAAATGGAAAAAGTATGAGACCAGTACACCGGCCAGCAGCGAATCCATCCTCAGATGAGTAGGAAAAAGATGCGATATATAGTAAAAATCAGGGTGGCTGATATTATTTTGAATACGCATACCCAATGCAGCCAACATCAGTACCACCATGCCTGTGACCATCCCTTTCCGGTTTTCGATCCAGCCTGTTTTGATAACAAGAAAACAAACCAGGACCAGGGCAAAATAAAAATGTTCTTCGACCCCCAGCGACCAGGTATTGATCCAGATACCCGGAAAATAATTTTGAATAAAAAGCGCCTCATGCAGAACAGTCAGCCTGTTAACGTCTGAAAAATATTCCGGGTGAATGTCAGAAGCCACCTGCCTGAGCGAAGGCCCCAACAATACTGAAACCGCAATAAAGAAGTAAAACATGGGGTAAATCTTGAAACCCCTGCGGATCAGGAACCTGAGAGGATGTATACGCTGGTATTTTTGGTATTCATGAAAAAGAAGCCCTGAAACCAGAAAACCGCTAAGCACAAAAAAGAGGTCAACACCAATCCAGCCGACCTGGTACAAAATGGCTACTACTTTAAAATGCGTGAACAGCACCAGCAGGATAGCCAGCCCACGAAGGAAATCCAGTGCAGGAAAGCGTTTCAATGTGCCGTTGTTTTAAGAAATTCGTACACCTTACGGGCAAATAAAAGGTTGCCTGTGGCTGTCAGGTGCGTAGGATCGGCAAAGAGGGAATCCGGCCATTTCCGATCTAAAATATTGCTGCAATAAAACACGGATGAAGAATCAGCAACGGATTGCAATACGTTGTTATAAATGCCAATATTATTCAGGATTGCTGACTTATCCAAATAAGGTACCCACCACGAATAGTCGCCTTTTTCGAGTAGGGTTTTACTGGCCACATGGGGAACAAATACCACAGGAACTCCCGCTCCCTTTTCCAATAGCTTAATTTCGTTGACATGCTCACGGAAGTAACCCAATGCCAGCGAATCTGTTTCTGCAGACACCCGGCCTGAAAAATGGGCATTGTGATAATCGCAGACGGGATACCAACCCAGTTTTTGCATAACCAAAATAGCGAAGCGAAGGAGCGCAATCCGGGGAAGGCCGTTGAGATAGCAAAAGCCTAATGTCCCAAAGAGGGTAGGCTGGTGAAAATTCGCATAATCAGCTTCCAGGTCGTCCACGTGCATATTCCGCAAGTCGTTCAACCCGCACTGTACCAAAACAAGGTCTGGATCATAACCGGGAACAAAAAATGACAGCAGGTTCAGGTGCTCCACCGTGCTATGGCCGGGAATACCGAAGTTCAGTACCTCTATGGAATCGCCCAGAAGGCTGTCGAGGAAATAAGGCCATGTCTCGTGATCCGTTACGCCAATGCCGTACACCGTTGATCCACCCACAACAACAATCCTTGATTTTGTCTTGTACTTTTCAAATTCATCGTTGCGCCAGCCCATGGAATTATGCGAATATACTTTGCCCCAGGCTGTAATGGAGACATTTTTCTTTGGCACTCCCACCAGGTACGGATCAGGATCAAATAAGGCTGCGTTGATATTGTATTCTTCATTGAACAACCAGTATCCGCTTACCAAACGCAGGCCAACCAAGGCAGACAGCTCAAAAAACAGGAGAATAAACCAGGCCCAAAGAGTCCATTTCAGCCATCCCAACCTGAATTTTTTTCTTGTCAGGAACCAGACAATGACCAGCACAAACCAAACGGAACCCAGTAAAAGGTAAACTTTGACCATATTCAACTATTAGGTAACAAAGATACATATTCAGTGAAAATCAAAAATCTGCCCGGGCAGAATGCGTATATCTATGAAAAAAAGATTGCCTATAGGAATAACAGGTTGTGTTATCAAGTTCACATTACTTTTACACATCACGTTTTCAAGACATCACTCTGTATTTGGGAATTCAATCTTATTCATTCAGGAGGGTGATATTTATTAGCGCACAACAGTAATATTTAGTGCTCTTTATTGTTTAACAGCAAGGCCTTCCCAGTTTTCCTTTTTTATCAATAAATTTGTTATTCACATAACACTGATCACTATTATCTATGATTAATCTTGCTTTTTCTCCACTATTTCGTCCATTATTTACAAGAGCATTATGAAAAAAATAAAGCTGTATTTAAAAGTTGGATTTACCCTCCTGATAATTCTGGCAACTAAATTTCCTGTATGGGCACAATCCAATGACGATTGTCTGATGTGCCATGATGACCCGGAACTAACAACAGAAATCAATGGCCGGACTATTTCGCTGTACGTTACCGGGAAAAAATTAGTTCAATCGGTACACAACAGCCTGGACTGCATCGACTGTCACGATGATGCAGCGGTTGATGATTTCCCCCATGATATTTTGGGCAAAGTCAATTGTGCCAATTGCCATGATGATATCAACACGGAATTTGCATCCGGCATCCATGGTTTAAGCGTTAAAACAAACCCGTACAATGCCCCTGATTGTAAAACCTGTCACGGCAAGCATGATATTTTACCTGCCTCAAACCCCTATTCACCGATTTATAAAATGAATATTCCCCTGTTGTGTGGAAGATGTCACAAGGAAGGCTCCCCGGTGATCAATAAGTACTATGCCAACAACGATAACGTGGAAACGAATTTCAGCCAGAAAATACACGGCAATAGTTTTTTCAGGAAAGGCATCATGGTGAGCGCCACTTGCAACGATTGCCACGGGAGCCATAAAATTCTACCTCAGTCCAACTCCGGCTCCACAGTTTCAATAAAAAAAATAGCTTCAACCTGTATGAAATGCCACAAGCAGGTAAAGCATGTCCATGCCAGTATTTTAAAAGGCCAGTTATGGGAGGAAAGTCCCGGGCTTGCACCTGCCTGTTCGTATTGTCACAACCCTCACAAAAAAGCCACGCAAAAGTATAACATCTCTGTTGTTGAAGAAGCCTGTCTGAAGTGCCATAACAGTACGGTAAAATACAACGACAGTTCAGCCCTTGTCAACACGATTATTTCGGACTTATCCGGTTCGGTACACAATACATTTTCGTGTTTAAAATGCCATAATGATATCAATCCCAAAACATCGCCACCCTGCAAAACATTTAAGCGTGTGGATTGTTCCATCTGTCATTCAAGTGTCAATAATATTTACAAAGAGAGCGGACATGGGATTGCCTTTGCTGCCGGAAAAGAAAATGCGCCTTATTGTACCGGTTGTCACGGTGCACATAATATAAAATCAAAATACGATGAGACATCACCTACGTACAGGACAGAAATTCCTGTTTTGTGCGGTGAGTGTCATAAAACAAATGGAAAGGCTATACAGGAGAACCCGAAGTTGCATGAAGTCAATGCACTCTACGATTTTTCCACCAGTGTACATGGCCTTGCATTGAAAGACAAAGGACTTGTTGTAGCTGCTGTTTGTACCGATTGTCATACCTCCCACTTTGGGCTTGGAGAAAATAACCCGCGCTCTTCTGTTTACCGTGAGAATGTTCCCTCAACCTGTGCCGTCTGCCACAAGGGGATTTATGAAACTTATATCAACGGTGACCATAGTTTTAAACGCTCTGACGGAAAAACAAAATATCCTACCTGTGTGGACTGCCATTCCTCGCACAGGATTTCCGATGTTCATAAAAATAAGTTTATGCACCAGGTGACAACCCAGTGTGGCAGTTGCCATGGTGAGTTAGCAGAAACATACCTGGAAACCTATCATGGTAAAGCTTACCTGCTGGGAGCCGAAAATACAGCTAAGTGTTCAGATTGCCATGGCGCTCACGGCATCATGCATGTCAGTGATTCCAATTCTATGGTAGGTGCTAATAACATTGTTGCTACCTGCGGTAAGTGTCATACCGGTTCCAACAAAAAATTTACCGGCTACCTGACCCATGCCAAACATAATGATAAAAATAACTACCCTGTATTATATTACGCATTCTGGTTCATGACCATTCTGTTGCTTGGGGTGTTTGGCTTTTTTGGTCTGCATCTTTTATTATGGTTTCCCAGGGCCCTGTTGGAAGTCAAAGGAAAGAAAAAGACTATCCTGGTGGATGAAAATGGTGAGAAATTCTATATCCGGAGGTTTTCACTCAGCCAGAGGGTTACACACTTTTTTGTCATTGTCAGTTTCCTGACCCTTGCACTAACGGGTATGTTACTAAAATTCCCACACATGAACTGGGCAATATGGGCAATGGATATGCTTGGTGGAGTGCGTGCTGCAGGCCTGTTGCACCGTTTTGGAGCCATCATTACCTTCGGCTATTTTGGGTTTCACCTGTTTTACCTTATCAGGACAAAGATCAGGGAGAAGACACCGCTCCTGAAATTTATCTTTGGTCCCAATTCACTCTTTTTTAACAAAGATGACATCAGTGACTTCTGGAAAACCACCAAATGGTTTGTCGGGCTGGGGCCCAAACCGGGCTATGGTAAGTTCAGCTACTGGGAGAAATTCGACTATTTTGCCGTTTTCTGGGGAGTAGCCGTAATCGGGCTTTCCGGGCTGCTACAATGGTTCCCCGAACTGTTCGCCCGTATTTTCCCCGGCTGGCTGGTCAATGTATCGCAGATCATCCACAGTGATGAAGCCCTGCTGGCAACAGGATTTATCTTTACCATCCATTTCTTCAACACTCACCTGCGCCCGGGTGCATTCCCTATGGACACGGTGATCTTTACCGGACTCGTTTCGATGGAGGAATACAAACACGAACGCCCACGGGAGTTTGAACTGTTGGAAAAAAGCGGTAGACTTGAGAAATATACGGTTAAAAGAGAAAAAGAAAACCGCTGGCTGCCCCTGATTAAAGCCATGGGATTTT